>SKKR01000339.1 GCA_007123655.1 Thermomicrobiaceae bacterium | reverse complement strand
TCCTGGATCGACTGCTCGCCGCGGTTCATCGTCACAACTTGCAAGGATCAGCGCGGCGAAACCGGTCACCAGCAGCGCGAGCTTCCGGGTAGGTTTTCCGCGTGGCAGGCAAGGTTGAGTGGGCATCCATCCCCCTGGCGGTCGTTGCTCCAGAATGGTTCGGGATATCATAGTTCGTCTCACGATTGTAACGAATCAGGTTCGCCGGCACCCGGAGCACGGCATCCGCAGCGACCCGCCGGTTCGCGAACTATGACTTGTTGTCAAAGTAGCGTACGAATGCCACGCTCTCGGGTGCGACCGGGATGCGCGAGTGTGTTAGACTCGCGATGTACTGACCGGCTGGTACGGGCGGTACAAACGTGCCCGGTCTGAAAGGTATGAAGCGCCATGAGTGACGAGAAGCTGAGCCTCGAACAGGTTGACCACGTGGCAATGCTGGCCCGGCTCGGACTTGCCCCGGACGAGCGAGAACTGATGCGCGAACAACTCTCCACGATCCTGGAAAACATCAGCTTGCTGCAGTCCGTCGACACGTCCGCGATCCCGCCGACCGCGCAGGTCATCACGCTTCAGAACCAGATGCGCCCGGACGAGGTTGCGGACAGCCTGGACCGGGATGAAGCGATGAAGAACGCACCGGACTCCGAAGACGGGATGTTCAAGGTCCGGGCGGTTCTCGAGTAACCGGGAACGAGGCGGGGGAGCGAGGCAGACGTGTCAGAGTTGATCTACCGGACCGCGACAGAACTGCGTGACCTGCTCGATCGAGGCGAGGTGAGTGCGGTTGACGTGACCGAGGCACATCTCGCCCGGGTCCAGTCGGTGGAATCACACGTGAACGCGTTCATAACCGTGATGGACGACGTGGCCCGCGCGCAGGCCAGAGCGGCGGATGAGCGGATCCGCAACGGGTCAGCCGGCCCTCTGACCGGCATACCAGTTGGATTGAAAGACATCCTCTGCACCGTGGACGCTCCGACCACCGCGGGATCCCGCCTCCTCGAGAATTACATCTCCCCGTATGACGCGACCGTCGTTCGCATGTTGCGGGAGCAGGACGCGGTGTTCATTGGGAAAACGAACACCGACGAGTTCGCCATGGGATCGTCGACCGAGCATTCCGCGTACAAGACCACCGGCAACCCATGGGATCTGAATCACGTCCCGGGCGGAAGCAGCGGCGGCTCCGCAGCCGCGGTGGGCGCGCACGAGGTAGCCGTCTCACTGGGATCCGACACTGGCGGTTCGATTCGCCAGCCTGCCGGGTTCTGCGGCGTCGTGGGACTCAAACCGACGTACGGCCGGGTGTCGCGCTACGGGCTCATTGCCTTTGCATCCAGTCTCGATCAGATCGGGCCGTTCTCCCGGACGGTGGAGGACGCCGCACTCGTGCTCGGCGCCGTCAGCGGCAAGGATCACTGTGACTCCACGTCAGTTGAGATCGATGTGCCCGACTACCGGGCCGCGCTCGGTGGAGATTTGACGGGCGTCAGAATCGGAGTCGCCGACGAGTATCAGATAGACGGGATGGATTCCCGCGTCGAAGGGCTGTTCAAGCGAGGAATCGAGGATCTGGAACGTCTCGGAGCGGAGATCGTCCCGATCAGCCTGCCGCATACCGAGCACGCGCTGGCGACATACTACATCGTTGCGCCGGCCGAGGCCTCCGCCAACCTGGCCCGGTTCGACGGCGTGAAATACGGCCTCAGCATCCGGGAAGATACCTTGCTTGACACATACCTGCGCACTCGAGGTGAGGGGTTCGGCGCCGAGGTCAAGCGGCGGATCATGCTGGGAACCTACGCACTGAGTTCTGGCTACTACGACGCCTACTACGTCCAGGCGCAGAAAGTCCGCACCCTGATCAAACGCGATTTTGACGAGGCGTTTGAAAAGGTGGACGTCATAGCCGCACCGACGTCACCGACGGTGTCATTCGAAAAAGGCGCCCGGACGGACGATCCGATCCAGATGTACCTCTCGGATGTCTTCACGATCCCCGCCAACATGGCGGGAATACCCGGAGTCGCCGTCCCGTGCGGGTTCGTGGACGGACTCCCGGCAAGTCTCCAGTTCATGGGGCGGGCATTTGACGAGGCAACGATTCTTCGCGTGGCCCACGCATACGAGCAGGGCACCGAGTGGCACGCGCACCGGCCCCCGCTGGACGAGGCGCTGGGCCTGGCCTCACCATCTTGACGGAACGGGACTGACGGACATGGACCGTATCTACGCTGCTATCACGACCTGGCTTGGTCCACTTCGAGGAAGACTGATGGTGGCGTTCGTTCTGATCGTGGGGATGTACTTCGTTCTCTCGTTCGGCGAGCAGGCATGGCGGGCCAGGGAACTCGAGGAGACCGTCGCCCAGCGGCAAGCCGAGATCGCCGAGCTGGAGACAAAACGCGATAATCTCGCCGCACAGATTGAGGCGTACAACACAGAGCAATACACGACGTATGTGGAACAGGTTGCCCGGCGGGACCTGAATCTGGCCTATCCGGGCGAAACCGTGATGCTCGTGCGCTGGAATCCGGCGGAAGAGGCGCCGCCCCAACCGGAGACCGAACCGGAATCCGAGCCATCTCCTGCCAACTGGGAGCGGTGGCTCACCTTTCTGACTCGCGGGGAGGGCTGAACGTCTCTGCTTTGGTCTGGTCCTCCGGACCGGCAAGACACAGGAACCAGTGCACAGTAGAATCACCGGGCAGCCTCAGTGTTGACACGTTGCGAATGGAAAGGTCTTGCATACGGTCTGCCAAGCAACTAAGATAGCAACGAACACGAACGCGTTGCTCATTCTCGGGCAGGTGTGAGGAACGCGCACTGTGCAGGTGTTGACACTGCCGGTGCCCGGAAGACAAACGAATATGACACAACTGGTTAGTCGGAACGAGGCATTCGGCGTAACGCACAGACTCTCAGGGAGTTAACGAGTCAGTGATGCGGCATGGGGACGCTGCAGCTAACGCGTATGCGACTCGCACGGCACCGGGAAAGCGTCCGGTTTTCCCGCCTGCTGAAAGGGGAATGAGTTCGACTATGACCGCTACACCAACCAGTTCCGCGGAGATCGTTGAATTGACAACGAAGCTCCTGGTTCAGCTGCAGCAAGAGCCTGGTAGAGGTTCGTCTGACTGGCCAAGCGTGACGATGCAGCAACTCCGCGTCATGATGATACTGTACGCGGATGGACCCACTCGGGTTTCTGTGCTCGCCAGAAAACTGAACGTATCGACGCCGACCGTCACCGGGATTCTCGATCGCCTCGTCAGACAGGAGCTGACATACCGGGCCGACGATCCCCGAGACCGCCGGGTCGTGCTCAACGCCCTGACAGACAAGGGCCGAAACGTGATCGAACAGCTCCAGCCGATCGATTCCGACCGGCTCTCCCAGGCGATCTCGTCACTGACGGACGATCAGCAGCGTTCGGTCAGGTCGGCGCTCTCCACGTTGATGGACGCGATCGAAGCGGCGACAGCCAGCCAGAACTGACTCGCCACGTTCCACTAATCACGAGAACCGGACGACTTTCACCGCCTCCGCGAACTGATATCCCGCCGGGCGGTTGACCTCGGTCGCCCGATCGGCGTATCTCTCCCG
>SKKR01000021.1 GCA_007123655.1 Thermomicrobiaceae bacterium | reverse complement strand
TTCGGGCGCTAAAGCAGGGTGCTGTTGATCAGCTACTGACGTCCCGATTTGATCTACCTGCGCGGGATCGTCGCAGGCTCGTCGATTATCTGATTCGACGCGGGGATGGTAATCCGCTGTTCACCGTGGAGTTGCTTCGGACCCTGCAAGTCGAAGGTGATCTCCAGCGGAGGAATGGTGAATGGCGGCTTGCACGCTTGCCTGATGAACGCGTGCCTGATCTGGTTCGCCAGATGGTTGATCGACGACTTGCGGACGTGACGCCTGATACCCTCGCCGCGTTGCAAGTCGCGGCCGTCCATGGACAGTCAATCACGCTCGAGCGCTGGGACCAGATCACCGGCCAGCCAATCAGCGATGCAGCAGATGAGGCATTGAACGCTCACCTCGTCGAAGGCCGCGACGAAATTGCGTTCCCACACGCGCTTATCCGGCAGGCAATCTACGAGACGATCTCGCCGGCGCAGCGCCGCAGGCTTCATGCGGCTGTGGCGAGCGTCTACATTACTGACGCCGATCCCGATCCGGACACCGTTGCCTGGCATCTGAAACAGGCGCGCGATCCTCGAGCTGCCGAGTGGCTGATTGAAGCGGGCGAGCAAGCCGAACGCCGGTATGCCTGGGAAGCGGCCTTTGACCGGCACGAAGAGGCAGCGGCGCTTCTGCGCGAACATGGAGATCAGGACCAGTTGCTTGCCCGGCTCTTGCTCCGAATGGGTCGATTGTTCCGCTTTCGAGACCAGACACGCGCGACGGATTATCTCGAAGAATCGCGACAGATTGCCGAGCGCATCGGTGACGAGGTCACGGGGGCGTTCGCTCTGTTCAACATCGGCGCCTACGAGCGCCATGGAGGATCGACTCGTCCACGGATCAAGAAGATGCTCGATGGGATCGAGATCTTGTCTAACACCGAACAGAGCATCGAGCCGGTCGCCAGGTGGACGATGACGGCGATGGGCGTCGAACTCGATCCGCTGCGACTTATAACTGGAAGCTGTGCGCAGCAGTTGGCTCTTCTGGGCAGGTTCCACAAAGCCATCGAGCTTGGCAAACGCTACACGCCGGAGGATTGGGACGCGGACCCGGTCGTGCTGCCGGAGCGCAGCGATAGGTATCCGACGGTAAGCGACGCTGATGCTTATGGAGCTCTTGGATTTTCATTTAATTCCTTGGGACTGCCTCGAAAGGCTGAGTTAGCATTTCGACTGAGAAGAGAGCTCGTCGAACGAGTCAATTTTCGTGCCTACTTGTTGCTGCATCACAACGACTTGATTTTGCACGAACACTTCCCTTATCGAACACGTAACGTACAAGAACGGTATGCGACCACCAGTGTTATCGAGGCCGATGTCGGCGAAACCGGCCAGGCGTTGAGTCCAAGCGATGCAACCTGGGCACTCGAGTATTGTTATCTGATGGACGGGCGCTGGGACGAGCTTCGCAAGCGAGTTAATTCCGGCAATGTCCCGTCGATGGATCTTGCGCGGCAGTTGACAACGCTGATTCATGCTCGCCTCCCGCTCTATGAAGGCGATTTGGAACGCGCGCAAGAGATGCTGGATCAACTAATGCCCGCAGGACCTGATGAAGATCCGGAGAATCACATGCATCGCTGGCCCGGCGAGGCGCAGCGGCTCGGAGCCAGAATAGCAATGGCGCGTGATGACCTGGAACTCGCGCGGCGGTGGATGGCTTCCCATGATCACTGGATGGATTGGACCGGCGCGGTTCTCGGCCGGGCCGAGGGCGAACTGCTCTGGGGAGGGATCGCAAGACAAGCAGGAGATTATGAAGCCGTAGTCGTCCACGGCCATCGAGCACTGGAACTGGCGAGCGATCCGGAACAACCACTCACGCTCATCCAGGCCAATCGTTTCCTGGGCGAATGCACTCTTGAAATGAACGAGCTTGAACTGGCCGCGCAGCACCTTTTGACCGCCAGAGAGCTCGTGGAAGAGTGCGAACTGCCATACGAGCGCGGGCTGACGGTGCTCGCCCAGGCAGAACTCGAGCACGCCCGTGATGACTTCTCAACCGCGCGCGAGTTACTGGCAGATGCGAAGGGCGTGCTGAGCCAACTCCGGGCCGAGCCCGCACTGGAGCGAGCACGCCGGCTGGAAGCTCGTTTGCGACCTGCAGGAGAAGACACACTGCCGTTCGATCTCTCACCGCGGGAGCTGGAGATCCTGCGGCTGGTGGCGCGCGGCATGTCCGACAAAGACATCGCCGAAGAGCTGTTTATCTCACCCCACACGGTAATCCGGCATGTCGCCAGCGTTCGGCGCAAGCTGAATGTCGACTCCCGAACCGCCGCCGCAACCGAGGCGGTACGCCAGGGGATAGTCTAGCGCGGGGGCAACAATCACAATCAGCGCTCATCGATGCACCAGCGAGAGAAATTCCTCCGGATCGACATGCAGGGCCAGCTGATGCCGGGGCGGGAGTGCGGAGCGCTCGTAGCGGAGCTTGCCGGACAGGGCGCTCATGTCGATGACGGATTCCATGGAGCGAGCACCGTGAAGATAGGTCGTGACGCCCAGGAATGCTTTGAGCACACCCGGATCGATATCGATCTGCCCGTTCTGCAGAAGTGCGGGGGCCTTGGATGCAAGGAACGTCCGTAGCAGCAACGCCCGTCTCAGCGGCCAGGATTGATCGGCATCGCCGGCTGAATTTGGCCCCAGTATGTCCACGTATCCTCGCAGACGGCTCAGAAAATCGGTTGCCTTTGCGGCGGGCAGGTCAACAGCCCGGGCCTTGAAGCTGTCCATCGACGCATGCGTCCCGCCGGCGAAGATGAAGATAGCTCCTCCAATTGGTCGCTCGACCCCGTCCTCCACATATGCCCCGTCCTGCATCGGCGCCAGGAACTGCGCCAGCCAGCCCATCTCTTTACCATCCAGTGCCGAGTCGAACTCGTCCCAGAACACGAGCGGAAGTGACCCTGACACGGCGGCGTCGCGAACGCGTTGCATCGCGATTGGCAGTTCGTGGGGTCCCTGGAACTGAGATAGGTTGAACTCGAGTACGTCGATACTCGTCCTGCCCGTTCCCCACTGTCTGGCCATCTGTTTGATCGCGAATGATTTGCCCGATCCAGGCGGCCCAAACACTGCCAGGCTGAGCGGACGCGACGGCCGTGCCTGCTGCAGATACTCCCGGATAATGTTCCGGACCGAGCGCATGCTCTCGATTTCGGTGCGATCAATGGATGACCAGGCGCCGATGCGTTCAACTGGCAGATCGATTTCATCGAACGCATCCTGCCGGACAACTAATTGCTCTGCCAGCGTGTCGGCATTTCCGTATGTTGACCCCAGAACGGTCCAGTCGTCGTTTTCGCTCACCTGGACGGACTTGAACGGTGAACGGTTCTCGCCCATCAGGTCCGCGGCGAGGTCAGAAAGTGGAAAATGTGCATTGTCCCGTTGACCGTTTTCCGGCTGCACCAGGCGCCGCTCATGGAGCGTACGTGCCGCAGAAAGGCCACGGATGGTGGCGAGGCTCCAGTCCGGCTCGTCTGATCCCTGCCGTGCCTGCAGCGCCAGTGCAGCAGCGACGCAGGTTCCCAGGCCGATCGGCGTCCCCGGTCTGTCAGATTCCCAGTCCCCTTCCTG
>SKKR01000391.1 GCA_007123655.1 Thermomicrobiaceae bacterium | reverse complement strand
TCGGAATCACCGGCATCGACATAGCCAGGTGCTGACCGAACGGAAGGTTCATGCCGGCGTGCGTAATCACGCTCTGGCCGTGAGCCTCCGCGATGTGGCAGATTCGCACGGCGGTCGAAATCCCGCCAACCCAGAGGATGTCTGGCTGGAAGATATCGACCAGCCCTTCGGCTCCGGCTTCCGCAAATGGATGGACCGTGTACCAGTGCTCGCCGGTCGCCAGAATCGTCGAAGGGGTCCGGACCCGTAGCTTCCGGTAGCTCTCCATATCCTCGGGAAGGAACGAGTCCTCCAGCCACTTGACGCGGTACGGTTTGAGCTCCTCCGCCAGGCGGACCGCATACTCGATATTCAGCGACATCCAGGCGTCTACCATGATTTCAACGTCGTCGCCCGCTCGCTCTCGTGTCCAGGCGATCATCTCGATGTCTTCATTGATTCCCCTTACTCCGGCGGCCGGTCCGTTTCGGAGAAACAGCTTGACAGCGGTGAATCCGAGCTCCAGAAACCACTCAATGCTGTTCTGAAAACCGTAGGATTGATCGACATTGCTGCCATAACAATAGATCGAGTCCTTCTGCGGTCCTCCGAGGAGTTCATAGACCGGCTTACCCAGCAGCTTCCCTTTCAGATCCCAGAGCGCGGTGTCGACGCCGCTGATCGCGTAGCTCGCAAGCCCCGCCGTGCCGTATGCCGATGACGCACGGCGCATGACGTCCCAGCACTTCTCGATTGCCATACAGTCTTGCCCGGTGAGCAACGGAGCGAAGTGGGCATTAATCACCCGTTCGACCGGCGTGGCGTGGTTTGACAGGCCGAGACCCCAGGTTCCATCCTCAGCCTCCGCGACCACGGCGATACGACCCAACCGGTTCGTCCAGTCATTCCGGTGAAACTCGGGGTAACGCTCCATCGGGCTGATGAAGCCCGGGTCATCGTCCCGGCGAAGAACCCGTGGGCTCGTGACGAGACGAGGCGTTATGTCCACAACGGCAGCGCGAATACTCCTGATCTTCATGGAAACCCTTCCCGAAGCACAGTCACAGGTGTGGCCGTCGGTCCACAGGTTGACCGAGCGCGTCGATCGTCCAGGAACGCGCGGGCAGCTGTACGTTCTTAGTCCCTGAGAATAATGTGCACCAGTATCGCCCTGCCCGCAAGCACGCGGCTTATTCAGATCTCCAGAAAGACGCTGGTCGACCCGTCATGTTCCAGCGCGTAGATCACCCAGGTCTCATTCTTCACACCGCTCATCCCGGGAGATCCAGCAGGCATTCCGGGGAGCGATATCCCCACGATGTCCGGGCGCTCGTCGAGGAGTTTGGCGATTGCCTCGGACGGCATATGACCTTCGACGACATATCCTTCGACTATGGTCGTATGGCAACTGGCAAACCCGTCCGGTACGCCCAGTTCGTCCTTGACCGCGGCCATGTTCGTCGTGGTCTGGGTTTCAACCGCGAGACCCGTGGTCTCCATATACGCGATGTGCTCGCCACAACATCCGCACGCCGGATCATACAGCGCGGTCGCCTTTACTGACGGGAGTTCAACCGGCGGCGTTCCGCTTTCGTCTCCCTGCCAGATCCACACCCCCGCGACTACGACTGCGATCGATATTCCTGTAACAATCCACTTCATCGCATCTTCCTTGTTCGCCGAGGCTGATCAGGCTTAGAGAACGATTTCACGGTCGTGACGTCCGCCCGGTTCTGGTCCTTCTCTTCGGGAATTCGAGAACACCATTGGTGTGTGCACGGCACACGACGAGTTCGTCGCAGAAACGATACGCTCCCAGACGTTACAACGGAGTGAAATTCTCGACCTGGCCGGTTACAGAGTCAGCACAGCATGACTTGCAGGATGAGCACGGTTGCCCGGTGCACGTCCGGATCATTTCGGCAGCCGCACGTCGACTCTCGTTCCGGCACCGGGCTCACTTCGTATGTCGATATTCCCCCGGTGAGCGTCCACGATCATCTTGCTGATCGAGAGACCGAGGCCAGCCCCTTCCGTCGACGACTGTCGGACGGTGCCCGCGCGATAGAAACGCTCGAAGATGAACGGAAGGTGCTGTTCCGCGATGCCATCGCCCTCATCTTCAACCGTCAGACGCGCGTGGTCACCCTCATCGAAACTCTCAAGCCGGACGGCGCGCCCCTCACTGGTATGTTGAAACGCGTTGTCGACGAGATTCACGATGAGTTGAATCAGCCGGTCCTCATCGCCGGCTATGTGAACAGGCACTGCGCTGACCTGTAGCTCGATTCCAGAACTCTCCGCCAGCGGCGCGTACTGTTCCGCAATGAGTTCGAGCAATCCGCCCAGGTCCACCTGATCGACGGTGAGATCCAGTTCGCCGGTGTCGCTCCGCGCCAGCGAAAGGAGTGTGTTGGAGATCCGGGTCAGTCTGATGACGTCGGTGTGCAGCGTTTCCAGCACCCGTGCGTCCTCATCGGGTTCCCGCTCCTGCGACATCGCGACCTCGAGCTGGCTCTGCATCATCGCCAGCGGGGTACGAAGCTCGTGCGAGGCAGCGGCGGTGAACTGGCGCTGCCGGTTCATGGTGCCTTCGATCCGATCGAGCATCGCATTGAACGTGCGCCCCAGACGCCCGAGTTCGTCGTCCGATGCCGGAGGATCGATGCGGCGTGAGAGATCCTGTTCGCCGATCTGCGCCGCGAGTCGCGTCATCCGGTCGATCGGGTACAGCGTGCGATCCGCCAGCCAGAGACCTCCGACGACGGCGAGCAGCAGTGCGACTGCGCCGGCACTGATGACAAGCATGACCGTCTGATTCAGCACGGACTCGATGCTCCGCCCGGTAAGCCCCACCTGCACCACCGCAACGAGCTCGTCTCCGGCAACGACTGGTTGGGACAGAACGCGCATCCGCTCGTCCTGAATCTGTCGCCAGCGGATATCCGGACTTCCGCTGAGCGCGATCTGCAGTCCGGGCTCGTCTGTTGGAACCTCCTCCAGCGCCGGATTCGGATCAGTCAGCAGTTCGCCGTTGTGGTCGACGAGGCGAACGAACTGCTGGCCGGGCCGGTTCCGGATCCGTCGATCCCCGATCTTCGGCTCCCCATCATCGATGTCGATCGATTCCGTCAGCAGCGCCGCCTGATTCTCCAGCGTGTTGTCCAGCGACTGTTGCAGGAAAAAGCGCAACCCGATCGTCACCGACCCGGCGAACACGACCAGAATCACGAGAAGCAACGAGGCGTACCAGATCGTCAGCCGCCATCGAATCGGCAGTGACTTAGTGACCGTTCTCAACGAGCCTGTATCCCACTCCCCGGACAGTCTGGATACGCCGGTATTCCTTGCCATCGTCGAGTTTCCGGCGAAGTGCCCGGATATGCACGTCGATAACGTTGGTAACGTTGGGGAAGTCGTAATCCCATACATGCTCGGCGATCATCGTGCGGGTGAGTACCTGGTTCGGATGCCGCATCAGATACTCCAGGATGCGAAACTCTTTGTTCGTCAGCTGACACTCGTCACCGTTTCGCCAGACCTGCAGCGTCCGCGGATCCAGTTCCAGATCGCAGACACGGAGCAGTGGATCGAGCGACTGCGGAGGTCGCCGCTCCAGAGCGCGAAGTCTGGCAAGCAGTTCGGCGACG
>SKKR01000304.1 GCA_007123655.1 Thermomicrobiaceae bacterium | reverse complement strand
ACCGCCTTTGTCGAATGCGGCTCTGGAAAGATCTCATTGAAGAAGAACTCCTGAAACTCGGGATACCGCTCCCGCCAGAAATGTGCGTTGAATTTGTCCCATCCGGGGTAGTGCGACTTTTGCTCGAAAAAGCCCTCTCTCGGCACATCCCAGGTCAGGGATGATTCAAGACTGTCCCAGTCCCCGGTTACCTTCCCGGCAATCAGCACAAGCGAGGCAACCCGCTCCGGGTAGAGTGCTGCGACGAGCACTCCGTAAGACGCCCCGCGCGAGAAGCCGACGACAGCAGCCCGGTCGATCTCAAGCAGATCGAGTATGTCGATCGCCTGCGCGGCGATCCGCTCGTACTGGAACGCGCGCGGATCCGTGGTGCGTTCACCGAGACCGTTTCCGGCCGCGTCCATGACGATGACGTAGTAGTTCCGTGCGAGATACGGGATCTGGAACTTCCACGCTCTACAGTGGACGATCTGCCACATCGGCAGTAGCAGAACCGCCGGATTTGACGGATCACCGAACGTTTCGAATCCGATCTCGAACCCGCGCAAGCGGACACTGGTGACGGACATCGGTTCAATCGCTCGCATCGGTGACCAGCCTTCCATCCGCAACGTATGTGACGGTCTGTTCCGTTTCGGGAGGATTGAGAATTCGGTCGACGAGCGCCAGCAGGGTTGCCGCCTCGAGTTCACTCAGATTCGCCTCCGGCGCCGGGCTTTCCGGAGATCGCTGTGGCGATCGGAGTCTCCGTCCCAGCAAGGACGCTTCCGGTTCGTGACGGACGGAATCCGGGAGCAACGGCAGAAGCTCGACGAGTATCTCGACGGCCAGGGTCATCGAGCGAATCTCCCGTGCGATCTGAAGCGCCTCACGGAAGTGCGCCTCGGCGCCCTCCAGGTCACCGCCATCACGCAACAGCACGCCGATTTGACTGAGGGATTCGGCGATTCCCCAGCGGTTGCCGATCGGCCGTCGCACGTAGACACTTCGCCGCATGAGTTCCAGCGCATGTTCCCGGTCGCCAATCTGCCGCGCCACGATGCCGAGATTGCGAAGTGCGAACGCGATACCTCTGCGGTCTCCGAGTGCTTCCAGCGCTTCGAGCGCCTCCTGGTGAAGCGTTCGCGCACCTTCGAGATCACCCCGCAAGGCCCGGACGTGTCCCAGGTCATTTCTCGAGTAAGCGAGACCCCACCGGTTGCCCGCCCGTTCGAACTGCTCGATGCTCTCGATCAGATAGCGCTCTTCCAGGTCCAGATCACCCTGCGCGTGAGCCCCGACGGCGAAATAGTTGTAGATCAGCCCGAACTCGTCAGGCTCATCCAGATCTTTGATCGACTCCAGTGCGGCATTGACATCAGTCCTGATGAGCCGTCTGCCGTGCATACGGAACGCGAGCGGTCCGCGCCGGGTACGAAGCCGGGCCACCGCCAGGCGAAATCCGGGCGAACTCAGAATGTCCGGATCTGTTTCCCGCTCGAGCGCGGCGATCGCCGAGTCGAGCATCGCGACCGCTTCACGGTAGCGACCGGTCGTCTCGAAGTAGAGCCAGAACGCATGCGCCGCCCGGCCCAGTCCCGGGAAATCCCCGGTCCGGGTCGCGCGCTCCCACGCGGCGCGAATGTTGTCGATCTCTGCGGCGATCTCGGCCAGAACCGTCGTCTGGCCCGAGCCGGCCAGTTGCTCTTCACGAACCGCAAGGAAGCCAAGATAGTAGTCCCGGAACCGGTCCCGGACGACGTTCGCTTCTTCGCCTTCACCGGTCAGACGCTCGGCCGCGTATTGCCGGAGGAGTTCGTGCATCTCGTACCGGCCGGTGCGATCGCGGGTGAGGAGCGACTTGCTCACGAGTGTGGAGAGGATCGGAAGAGAGGTCCCGCTCACGTAGCTCGCCGCCGCACGCCCGAACCCGCCCTGAAACACGGACAAGCGCCGGAACGCGCGCTGTTCGACCTCGGTCAGGTTGTTCCAGGAACGGTCGATCACGGCCCTGATCGAACGGTGCCGGTCCGGCAGATCACGCATCTCGGAGCTGAGAAAGTCCAGGTTCTGCGCGATCTCGTCACCGATTTCCTGAACCGTAAGTACCGGCACCCAGGCGGCCGCAAGCTCGATTGCAAGTGGCATCCCGCCCGTCAGTCGCGCGGTTCGCGCGATCGCCGGAGCATCTTCCCGACTCGGCAGGAACCGCGCGTTGTGTTTCCTGGCGCACGACATGAAGAGCCGAGTTGATCCCGCGGTGGCAACATCCGGCGCGTCCGACGCGTCCGGAAGGCTCAGTCCAGCCACCTCGAACACCGACTCACCCACGAGTGACACCCGTTCTCGTGACGTCACAAGCAGGAGAAGCTCCGGCGCCGACTCCAGCATCTCGTTGAGCAGCAGGGACCCGTCCAGAAGGTGCTCGAAGTTGTCCAGCACCAGCAGCATCTGTCTGTGCCGGAGGAATCCCCCAAGTTGTTCACGTGGGTCGCCATACGGGTCGACCTCCGCGGAGATTGCGTCGAGAACAGCGCTCGGTAGCAGGTCGGGCGAGCCGACGCTCGCGAGCGGAACGAAGTAGACACCGTCCGCCATCTTCGGCGCCATTATCCTCGCCACCTCCAGCGCCAGGCGACTCTTGCCGATACCGCCGGGGCCAGCCAGCGTCACGAGCCGGCTCGGACCGTCCTGCAGGAGTTGCTCGACCGCGGCGATCTCTTCGTCACGCCCGATTGTCCTGGTCGATGGCACCGGTAACGGCGGGTTCTCCGGTCGGGGAGGTGGCGGTGCCCGAACACTTCCGGGTTCCGCCGGACCTTCAAGACCTGCCCGGATCCGTTCGAGCAGAATGTGCGTCTCTTCGTCCGGTTCGACTCCTAGCTCCTGTTCCAGGCGCTCGACAAAGCGGTCAGAGTGCTTGAGCGCTTCTCCCCGTTGACCGTTTCGTGCCAGGAGGCGGATGTACTGACGCTGGCCAGAATCGTCCAGGGGATCCTCGGATGCGAGTTGCTCTGCAACAGCAAGCGCGCGAGACAGGTCACCGGCTTTCTCGAATCCTCTGGCAAGCGTGGACAGGGAGTGGACATAACGCTTCCGGACTCGTTCCTGCGTCGCCCGGAGCCAGTCTTCGAACTCCGGGCTGTCGTCCAGTGCCAGACCTTCCAGAAAGTTCCCGCGATAGAGGCGGACGGCATCCTCGAGCGAGCGCAGGCAAGCCTGGCAGGCCGCAAGATCTCCGTGGTCGTGATGATCAACGGTCGTCACCAGATCCTGGAAGCGAAACAGGTCGATCTGACAGTCGGATGCAGTGTTGAAGCGCAAGGCACGACGGTTAACGTGGAGAACTGGCTCGCCGCGGGAATGATCACCCAGCGCGGATCGCAGCGTGGAAATCGCCTGGCTGAGACTGTGCCTGGCCGCCGATTCAGGGCGCTCCGGCCAGAGTAGCGCAGCAAGGAGAGGGCGCGGGTGTTCCCGTTCCTGTTCGGTTGCCAGGAATGCGAGGAGCGCCCGAACTTTGTCATAGCCGAACTGCACGGGCGTCCCGTCAGAAAATCTGGCAACCACCGGCCCCAGCAACTCCAGTGTCAGACGGGACCTGGGTTCACACCCTCCAGCGGGGCGGTCTGACTGGACCATCATCGCGGCTTTCGTT
>SKKR01000214.1 GCA_007123655.1 Thermomicrobiaceae bacterium | reverse complement strand
TATGGCGAGCAGTGGACGGTTGAGCTCTCCAGCGAGCTGGAGCATCTGGCGAGTATGATGGTGCGTTCGGCGAACTAGCCGCTGGATCTCACCGATGCGCCTTTGTCCCGGGATGCCGAACGATCGCGGGGGGCGAAATGACGGATTGCCTGAATTGGACCGCATCACGCATTGCGAGAGACGTTTCCTCCGGCGAGACGAGCGCATCCGCGGTCGCTGACGCTTACCTGTCGCATATCAACCAGTACGACGCGGCAATCGATGCTTTTGCCTGGATTGACCCGGAGACTGTTCGTGCGGAAGCCGGCTGGGTTGATCGCCAGCGGGCGCTGGGCGCCCGTCTCCCGTTGCAGGGTGTTCCGGTCGGGGTGAAGGACATTATCGACGTTGCCGGGATGCCGACAGTGGCGGGGTTCGAGCCGTATCGAGACCGCGTGGCGGTACGGGACGCGGAGATCGTCGCCAGGCTGCGAACGCTGGGCGCGGTCATACTTGGCAAGACCCACACGACCCAGTTCGCGGTGGGTGACCCGGCTCCTACCGCCAACCCCTGGGATCTCAGTAAGAGTCCGGCCGGCTCCAGTGCGGGCTCGGGCGCGGCGGTCGCGGCGGGTATGGCGCCGGTGACGTTGGGAAGCCAGACGGCCGGTTCCATGCTCAGGCCGGCGGCATTCAACGGAGTTGTCGGATTCAAGCCGGGTTTCGGCTGGATGCCGCTGGACGGCGTAATCCCGCTCTGCTGGTCGCTCGATCATCTGGGAATTTACGCCTCCAGTGTGGAGGACGTTTCGCTCGTTTATCAGAGCCTGGTCGAGGAAGAGGAGATCGCGGCCCCGGATCGACCCAGGATCGGGCTGCTTACCGAGTACCTGGACATGTCAGATCGGGACGTATCCGAGCATGTTCGTGACGTGGCTAATGCGCTGAGCGATGCCGGCGCATGGGTCTCGGACATTCAACTGCCGGTCTCCTTCGACGATCTCCACGCGGCGCATCAGGTCATCTTCTCCGCGGAGATGGCGGCTGTTCATAGCGCCAATCTGGAGCGATATCCGGACGCGTACAATCCGAAGATTCGCGCCGGCGTCGAGGCAGGTCGCCTGGTTCCGGCCGCCTGGCTGCTACACGCCCACCGGCTGCAGCGCGTGCAGACCGCTGCGGCGGAGCGTTTCCTAACCCGGTACGATGCGCTGTTGCTGCCGACGGTGTCCACGGATGCGTGTGACCGTGTTGAGACCGGAGACCGGCGTCTTCAAATACCGGCGACGCTTTTCGGATTGCCTGCGATTTCGCTGCCAACCGGGCTGAGTTCCAGCGGTCTGCCGCTCGGAAGCCAGCTGATTGGTGGGCGGGGCACGGAAATGAGCCTGCTGGCGCTCTCCCGGTGGGTCACCGACGTCGTTCCGTTGATCGGGAAACCGGAGCTGGCGTAGTTAGGACGCCGCGGGGTCATGCCTTTTGCAGCCTAGCGAATAATCCCCCGGTGGTGACGATTCACGACCGCCTCGAGTTCTGCCGGGGTGATCACGGCCAGATCCCCGCTGATCGTCATTTTGAGGGCGGCCATCGCGGGCGCCAGTTCGATCGCGCGGTCCAGGTCGTCATCAAGATAGCCGTGCAGAAATCCGGCCGCGAATGCGTCACCGGCGCCGACCGGATCAACGATCTCGACCGCCATGGACGGGGTCCGGCGAAGCTCGCCGCCAGGCAGGCGAATGATCGCCCCGTCACCGCCGAGTGTGACAACCACGATCCGGTTGGCGAAGCGCTCGTGAAGCGCCTGGACAACCGTTTCCGGATCCCCCGAGATCTGCCAGATGGTTTCAGCGTCCTCCCGGCCGCAGAACAGGATGTCTGCCTGCCTGCAGATCGGGTCGAGCCCGGAGCGCGCGGCCTCCGGAGTCCAGAGCAGGCTCCGGTAATTGACGTCGAAGCTGAATGTGATCCCGGCGGATTTTGCCCGTCGAACCAGTTCATGACAGATATCGGCGCATCCGGTACTCAGCGCGACTGTGATTCCTGTCAAATGAAGGATCCGCGCAGCATCGACGAAATCCATCGACACCTGGTCCGGCGTGGCGTTGGCGACCGCGGAGTCCTTCCGGTCATACAGGACGTGCGTGGCTCGGGGGGCGGTGCCAGTATCCAGAAAGTAGACGCCGGCGCGGGCACCGTCCACCCACGTAACGGAATCGGTATTGACCCCGTGCCAGTTGAGTTCACGGGCGATTCGCTCTCCGAGCGGGTTCCGTGGCAGCACCGAACTCCAGGCCACCTGCCGGCCGAGCCGGGCCAGAGCGATTGTAAGGTTCGACTCGGTACCGCCTATTTTCAGATCGAGCGCCTGGACGGTTTCGAGACGGTGCCCCAGTGGCGTGCTCAGGCGGATCATTGTCTCACCGAACGTGAACACATCCAGGCTGCGCAATTGCTCCCGCCTCTCGCTCTGTCCCGCCGAACGTCGCTACTCGGCGGCGATCGTCAGTCCGGTCTCGACCCTGTTCGTCAAATCAGATGCCCACTCGTGCTGCTTCTTCATGATCCGCAGCGCCACAGACGTTTCCGTCCGGTATGTCCCGTCAATCTGTGCCAGCCGGTCAGTCAGAAACGCGAACATCTCTTCCTGATTCCGGAAGGATCCCATGAGCATGATATCGTGCGCACCGGCGGTGATCGCAACCCACATGACCTCCGGCATCTCGGAGATCTCTTCCGCGACCGCATTGATCCGATTCGGCTCTACCTGCACGCTGATCACGGCCGTCAGGCCATAGCCCAGATGCTCGGGATCAACCGACGCACTGATACGCAAAATGTTGGACTCGATAAGACGACGAACCCGATAACGAACGGTCGCTTCCGGTACATCGAGCGTTCTGGCGATCTCTCGATTACTGCGTCGCCCGTCCGAGCGAAGCAACCTGATAATCTGCCGGTCAAGTCCGTCCGGCTCGAATGGGCGCGTCCTGCGCGCGGCCTGCACATCAGTCATGTCCAACCCCATCTCTCCTCCTGCTAAACATCAGTGAACTCCGATACGCTACCGCTACTACCGGTGCGCAGCTTCACGGCGCTGGTAACGGTGCACACCACCACTATGCCCTGAGTATCATACATAAGTGTTTACGTGCGCATCAGTTTTGTTACGTAATTGTTACACTCGCTGGAATTTAAGGACCCTATGCCTGCACGAGGCCGTGCCTGAGTGCTTTGCTGACCGCCTCCGTCCGGCTGCCAACGTCGAGTTTCCGGTAGATCGCGTTGGCGTGAAACTTGACGGTGCGTTCGGTGATGTAGAGCTGGCTGGCGATCTCTTTGTTGCGGAGACCCCGGGCCATCAGTGTGAGGATGTCAAGTTCTCTGGGCGTGAGCTGCTCAACCCCTTCCCCTCGGAGAATATCTCCCACCCGGCTGAGAAGCTTGCCCGCGACAGCCGGCTCCAGCAGTGACCCGCCGTTGTTGACTTCGCGAATCGCGCGGAATATCTCCTCGCGCGGAGCTCCTTTGAGGAGATAACCGCGGGCGCCGGCCTGAACGGCCTGGAAGATCCGATCATCCGTGTCGTAGGCCGTGAGTACGACCACGTTGGCCTGCGCGTCCACCTCGCGAATACGGTGGATTGCCGCGACACCGTCAGTCC
>SKKR01000091.1 GCA_007123655.1 Thermomicrobiaceae bacterium | reverse complement strand
TCTTCGTAGCGCCAGTGATAGTAGGCCCTGCCGATGTTGGCCGATTCGACTTCCCACCCCTGCGGGTTACCCGGTGTGTATGTCAGGCAGCGGCGCTCGAAGCACTGCGTCAGCACGTCCCGCGGCTCGCCGTCGACCGGCACGTGAACCCAGTATGCACCGGTGATAGGGAAACCGATCGCGAAGAACGGGGTTTCGAACAGGTTGGCGTTCCGGAACTCGCCGTCTGCGTAGACCGTTCCCGTGGAATTCATGAACTCCCAGAACGGCACGGCGACGAGTCTTCCGGTCTCTGGCACCTCGTGAGCGGCGAGTACCCCGTGACGAGCCAGATCCGGGTTATCTCCAACGGAGCCATCCCGGCTGATCGTCTGCGTGATGGTCGCGCCGGGTTCGTGCGGCTCACGATCGAGCACGTGGCTGAACGAGGCGAACGTCGGGCTCTGTGCGTCGGGGTCGCCGGCAACGTGGACCTGCGACGGTTCGTTCTCCACGAACTCGTCGTCGCCGATCTGCATCTGGCCGGTGATCAACTCAAGCGCGATCAACCCGTTGGTGACATCCCATGGCGATTCGGCACGGAACGAATTGTCTTCCATGCGGGACTTGTCGGTGTACCGTACCAGGCGCTCGCCGCCCGGCGCATCGGTGTAGGACTCGGTCATTACCCCGGTGAACGGCTCGGGACCCCACATCCAGGTGCGATCGACGTGGCCCGCGGCGACCGGGAGGTCGGTTCGTGCCCAGGTTCGTTCGAAGTGTGGCTGGTCGGGTGAGAACGCCGAGACGGTCAGTGCGGAGAGCGAGCCGATAACGAGCGCGAGGGTGATCATAATCCGGAGGGCACGTGCCTGCATGCTGTGTCCCTTCCCTTGAGAGGGCCCCCAGTGAAGCGGCTAGACTCTACTCCATCGGTGACCAACAGTCAACTCCCGGGGAACCGGTCAGACATCCCGTCAGGGAGAGGTGTGCAGTGATTCTGTCACTCCGAGAACGACCGAATTCGGGTAATCAGCTGGAAACGGCGCGGATATGAGCGGTAAAGCTGGTGCCGGGTTGGAAACTGCTCGACGAGGAGACCACTGGAACGATGCAACGTTCGGTTTGTCACTTTAGGCACACCCAAAGGGGAAACCAGGCGCTAACCGTCGGATCATTGACTGCAATCACTGGATTCTCTGGAGATGCCCGGGCACTGGAAGGATCTGGAATCAGGGCCGGATAAGGGACACCCGGTTGATCGTGCTACTCAGTTATGAGGCTACCCGGTTCCGGCGTGACCAATCAGGTATCACCCCGTTCCAACCCCGACGGCGCCGGGCACCCCGCTCATATACTCGCCGGCGACCCGGGCTACGATATTCTGAGCTACGATCACCGGCCGCCCGCTGATCGCTGCGACCTCGCGCTGATGACCGTTGTGATGCCCCATGCAATCCAGCACGATGAGTTCGAGTTCCGGGTTGGCCAGTGCCCTTGCGGCCTCGCGGGTCTCGTCGGGACTGTCCGGAGACGCTGCGGCGACCTCGACCTCGAAGCCGTCATTCGTCCACTTGATTCGTGCCGGCTCGATCTGTCCGGGTATCGGGGTAACAACGCCGATCCGGCGATGTTTCGTCAGCGTCCTGGCAACCGCTGGCAGTACGTCTCCGGGGAGCAACACGGGCGCGGAGCACTCGAAAGCGGGAAATCCGCCCGCACAGAGGACGATGATCAGGTCTGCCCCCTCGCTGGCAAGGTCCCGGGCGCGCTTCTCGACCAGAGGCAGGAGCACCTCCAGCGAGATCTCCAGTTTCGTGCCGTCCGCGAGCCCGGTGTGCAGCGGGTAGTGCGCGCTCCTTGCTTCGAGTGCTCGCGCCTCGGGCCCGGTCATACCATCCAGCGCTCCAGCCCAGACGATCTCGGCGTCCGGCGCGTGATGCTGGTACACAGATTCGTAATCGGGTCTCGGGGACTGTCCAATTGTGACGAGTCCCAGCTTCCCCGCCATGACATCAACCTCTCCTGTGTCGCCGTCAGGCACCAGGCCCCTTCACGAACCGCCCGGGTTTCGCGCCGGTATGCTCCCCGTCTCTGATGACGGGGGTACCGTTGACCCACACGTGCTGGATACCCGTCGACAGCTGATGCGGGTCTTCGAACGTGGCGTGATCACTGACGGTCTCGGGATCGAACACCACCACGTCCGCCATCATGCCGGCTCGCAACGTCCCACGATCGGTGATGGACAGACGGTCGGCGACGGACGACGTCGACTTGCGGATCGCCTCTTCCCAGGTCAGCAGTCCCTCTTCCCGGACGTACTTGCCCAGCACCCGGGTGAACGTCCCGTAGGAACGAGGGTGAATCGGACCTTCCGGCTTTGCCCAGGCAGGATCGACCCCGCCGGCATCGCTGGAGATTTTGATCCAGGGTTGCTGAAGCTGGAGACGGACGTTCTCCTCGCTCATCTTGAAATAGATCGTGCTGATCCGCTGCCGCTCGGAGATCAGGAGGTCGATCACCGTATCGACCCAGTGCTCGCCGCGCATCTCGGCAATCTCGTTCAGACGTTTGCCGACGTACTGCTGGTTTTCCGGTTTCCGGAATCCGACGGGCATGATGTTTTCGATTCCGGCCGACCGTGCCTGTCCGTCATAGTCACTGTTCGGGTCGGTCAACTCCTGATGGAGTCGCTCCCGAACCTCCGGTTTCTCCAGGTTCTCGTAGAACTTGCCGCCCTCGGAGGCCGAGGTGGGGATGATCGAGGAGAATCCTGTCCCGCTGGCAACGTAGGGGTACATGTCCGAGGTGATGTCCAGCCCGCGGGCACGAGCCTCGGTTATCCGTTTGATGACCTCCGGCATCAGGTGCCAGCAGGACTCCCCGGACGCCTTCAGGTGGTAGATCTCCACCGCCGCGCCGGACCGGTCGCCGATCTCGATTGCCTCGGTCAGACCCTCGAGGATCCTGTCGGACTCGGAGCGCATGTGGGTAATGTAGGTGCCGTTGTACCGGGCGACGACCTTGCAGACCTCGACGATCTCGTCGGTCGAGACGAAGTTGTCGGGCGGGTAGATGAGCGCGTAGGTTACGCCGAATGCGCCATCCTCCATCGCCTCGGCCATGACCTCCCGCATGATCTCCAGTTCTTCGTCGCTGGAGTCGCCCATGTCCATGCCCCGGGCATACTGTCTCAGCGTCCCGCCTGCGAGGTAGGACCCGACGTTCGGTGAAACACCGGTCTCCTCCATCGCCTCCAGCCAGTGCCGGAATCGGGTCCAGCCGGGCGCAATCTCGGCCCACTGTTCCACCGCCTCGTCATCCAGGAGACGAGCGGACATCGGGTCGCTGAAACGCCCGCCGGCCGGTGCGGGAGTCCAACCCTCCCCCATGATTTCTGTGGTGACACCCTGAGTGATCTTGGAGAGGCAGCGGCCATCGCGCATCAGCGGGACGATCGAGTGGCTCTGAATGTCAATGAATCCCGGACAGACGATCATGCGGGTGGCATCCACGACGTTTGCCGCGTTCTCGGATGGCACGCTTCCCGGCGCGGCAACATCGAGGATCCGGTCACCGCTAATGAGCACATCCCCGTACCTCCAGGGGTTTCCGGTCCCGTCCATCACAAACGCGCCGCGGATCAACGTATCTATATTGTT
>SKKR01000194.1 GCA_007123655.1 Thermomicrobiaceae bacterium | reverse complement strand
GAGAAAGTTGCCGACAATGTCATCAAAAATAACAATGTTATTGCCGCTGGTGTTGCCCACCAGCAGGACGGCATCTGCCGCTGTCGCAAGCGTGGCGATACCGAAGGCAGTCAGCAGAGAAAGGCCAAACTGGGTAGAGCACTTCACCGCCAGCAGAGCCCGTCGGGCGGTGCGGGACCTGACCGAGATGGCTCCACAGACGGCCAGAGTCGTCCGGGAAGGGTCCGAGCAGGTCGTTCCGGTTGAAGAAGTCAACACAGGCGATGTCGTAGTCGTGCGGCCGGGTGACCAGATCCCGGTCGATGGTGACGTGATCAGCGGCCAGGCAACAGTGAACCAGGCGGCGATCACCGGGGAATCGATGCCGGTTGAGGTGGCAGTCGGCGAGCACGTCTTCGCGGCGACGTTCGCTCAGCTCGGCAGTTTGCGAGTCCGCGCGACAAAAATCGGATCGGACACGACGTTCGGCACGGTGATCCAGATGGTCGAAGAAGCGGAGCGCCACCGGGGGAACACCCAGCGACTGGCCGACCGTTTCTCGGGGTACTACCTGCCGGTCGTGATGCTTATCGCGGCGGGAACCTTCTGGTTAAGCGGCGACGCTCTGGCCACCGCGGCCGTGCTTGTGGTGGCCTGTTCTTGTTCCTTTGCGCTGGCAACGCCGATCGCCGTGATCGCGTCAGTCGGTGCGTCCGCCAGGCGCGGGCTGATCATCAAGGGAGGCCGCTATCTCGAGGCACTGTCGAAAGCCGACGTCCTCCTGGTCGACAAGACCGGCACTCTGACCTTCGGCCGCCCGGAGATCACCGATGTGGTTGCGCAACAGGGTCATGGCGAACAGGAGTTGATTCGCCTGGTCGCCTCGGCCGAGCACGATTCGGAACACCCGCTGGCAGAAGCGGTCAGGGCACTCGCTGATCAGCGCGGGATCCCGCGAAGTCGTCCGGACGAGTTCGAGGCAATTCCTGGCTACGGCGTCCGGGCAAGGGTCGGAGGCCAGGAGATTACCGTCGGCAGCCCGAAGATGCGGATCGGCCGGGACCTGCCGGAGACCGTCCGATCGATGCAGGCATCAGGCAGGACCGTGCTGCTGGTGGAGATCGACGGCGAAATCGCCGGATTCCTGGCCGCTGAAGACACGATTCGCGCGGAAGTGCCGGCAGCGCTGGAACAGATACGCAGCCTGGGGCTGTCCCGGATCGTACTCCTGACGGGCGATCACGACGCAGTCGGCAAGGCGATGGCGGGCAGGCTGGGAATCGATTATCAGGCGGACCTGCTGCCGGACGACAAAATCAGGGTCGTTCGCGAGTACCAGGAGCGGGGGCACACCGTGGTGATGGTTGGTGACGGGGTCAACGATGCTCCGGCCATCGCCCAGGCGGACGTCGGGATTGCAATGGGAGTGGCCGGTACGCCGGTGGCGATCGAGGCAGCCCACATCGCGCTGATGCGGGACGACTGGAGACTCGTTCCGGAAGCGTTCCAGATTTCCCGCCGGACGATGGGCGTGGTCAAGGGGAACCTCGGATTCACCGTGGCCTACAACGCGACCGGACTGACGCTCGCCGCGCTCGGGTTCCTGCCGCCGGCACTTGCCGCCGCGGCCCAGGCGATCCCGGACCTGGGGATTCTCGGTAACTCCTCGCGTCTGCTACGGCAGAAGAGGCAAACAGGCTCCACAGCTGTTTCGACGGGAGAGAATCAACCACGGCAGTTTGCACACGACGTCGCACGCACCGGCGAGTAGTGCCGGGTCCGTCGCCTGAAGCATCGTGCGGCGTTCATCGAATCTCGCCAGAATCGCCAACTTCCCGACGATCAGATCTTTCAGTTGGCTCTGTCCGAATCGCGAGTCATCGTGACCCGAAATATCCGGGATTCTCGCATTCTCGGAGCCGAAGCCATCAACACGAATCAACGTCACCATGGTCTGATCTTTGTGAGCAACCGGCAGTTTCCAGGTCACGATCACAGGACGACAGGCCTCCTGGTGCGAAAACAGGAGAGATTGCATTCTGAGCCACCAGACCTCGTCAATCGCGAGTTCTGGTTGGCATAACTGCGGGCGTTACTCGACGGGCAAGCGCTCCCAGGACCGCACGGTGGGGCCGATGGCCTCTTCCTCGTAAGCGAGATGCTCCAACAGGTGGTCAGCGAGACTGCTGAGCGCGTCCGCCGTTGACTGCCGGCTGGCCACGGAATCGTCCTTCATCAGGGTGCGGGTAGTCTCGTTGACTGCTTCAACGTGCGTGGCGATCTCCCGGTGATCGGCCTCCAGTTTGTCCACGACGCCTTCCATTGAGGGGTCGGAGCGCCTGATCGCCGGAAAGAACGCCTGATCTTCCAGCGTATGGTGTGCGTGCACGAAGCGGCAGAAGTAGAGACAGTTCGCCCGGAACTTCCAGAGGGGCGAGTTCGCCTGCAGCTCACCGATCTGCTCCTGGACGTCTTGAGCGGCCAGCCCGTTGGCCACATCGTTCGCCAGTCCCTGGACCGTCTCCAGATCACGGCGAAGCATGCCGTGAACCCATAGCAGTTCCTGAAACAATGCCTCGCCGGGTGAGCGTGGCTGTGGGTCTCCGTCTGTCGGTGTCATTCAAATCCTTCAGAATCCGTAGTTAGATCGCTGCTCGCCGGTTAAGCTACCATGCTGCGCAACCCTGTCGCAGGGGCCACCGCGACGAGAGATACGAAATGGAGCATCTCCATGCCCGATTACGGCCACGATTTGCAATTCGGCTACTTCCTCAACCCGGACGCACGCGATCCGAAAGGCGCGCTGGACACCGCCCGCTTCGTCGATGAACTGGGCTATGACCTGATCGGAATTCAGGACCACCCGTACGTCGAAACCCACCTGGACGCGTACTCGTTGCTGGCCATGGTACTCGCGGTAACCGAGCGCGTTCGCGTCTTCCCGGACGTGACGAACATGCAAATGCGGGATGCCGCGCTGGTTGCCAAAGCGGCGGCAAGCATGGACGTCCTGAGCAACGGACGGTTCGAACTCGGTCTCGGTGCCGGCGCAACCTTCTACCATGATCGTGCGGTCGCGATGGGGGCGATTCCGATGAGCCCCGGTGATTCCGTTGACGGGTTGGAAGAGACGATCGCGATCTGCCGGGCGCTCTGGACCGGAGAGCCTGACGCACGCGTCAACGGCGTGTTTCATCAGGTCGCCGGGGCGCACGGCGGACCGGTTCCGGCGCACGACATACAGATCTGGGTAGGCGCGTCCGGGCCCCGGATGCTCCGCCTGATCGGCCAGGCGGCCGACGGCTGGGTCATCCCGCTGATGCAATACGTCCCACCCCGGCAGGCGGCGGAGAAGAGCCTGATCATCGATGAGTCCGCACGCAATAACGGGCGAGACCCTGCCGACATCCGTCGCATCTACAACTGTGTGGGTCAGTTCACCGATGACGTACAGTCCGGGGGGCGTGACGAAGATACGGAGATCAAGGGGCCGGTTTCGCACTGGGTCGATGTCCTCACGCACCAGGCCGTCGATTTCGGTTTCTCGACGTTCCTGCTGATCGGGCCACCGTCTCCTGAACGACTGCGGACGTTCATCAATGAGGTCGCACCGCAGGTGAAAGAACGGGTCAACGTTAAGCGCCAGGACAGGACATAATCTGAGATGACACGGCT
>SKKR01000450.1 GCA_007123655.1 Thermomicrobiaceae bacterium | reverse complement strand
TCGACCTGGATCAGAAGCACGTCGACCGTCTCAAACAGGAATTCCCGGATCTCGAGGTCGTGCTGTGTCCGGACCGCGAGCGGCTTGGGGAGTACCTTCCTGGAGCCCAGGGAGTTATCGGGCGCGGGTTGACGGCAGACCTGTTGGAACAGTTCCCTGACGTGCGATGGGCGCACTCACCGGGGGCCGGCGTCGACTCGTTCCTCTTTCCCGAGCTGATCGATCGGGACGATATCGTCGTCACCAACAACAGCGGCGTCCACGCCAGCACGATCGCCGAGCACCTCCTGGGGATGATGTTCGCGTTCACGCGCGGGTTCCCGGAGATGGTGCTCAACCAGCAGAAGCATGTCTGGCAGCGGCCGTCGACTGATGTTGTCGAACTTGGGCACCAGACGCTTGCGGTGGTCGGCCTGGGCGATATCGGCCATGCGCTGGCGGTCCGGGCAAACGCCCTCGGAATGCGGGTCGTCGGAAGCCGGCGACGCAGCAGTGAACCGATGGACGGTGTAGACGCACTGTATGTACCAGATCAGCTCCGGGTGATGATCGCCGAGGCGGATCATGTGGCGATTGCGCTGCCATCGACTCCACGAACTCGTGGACTGTTTGGAACAGCCGAGTTCGAGGTGATGAAGGACACGGCGATCATCTATAACATCGGCCGGGGCGACATCATCAAGCAGGATGAGTTGATCGATGCGCTTAACAGCGGACAGATCGCCGGAGCCGGACTTGACGTAACCACTCCCGAGCCGCTGCCGGAAGATTCGCCGCTCTGGGACACGCCGGGCGTTTTCATTACGCCGCACTTCTCTGGCTCCACGCCGTACTACTGGGACCGTGGTATCGAGATCGTCGCCGAGAACATCCGCCGCATCCGGAACGACAAGCCGCTGTTCAATGTGGTGGACAAGCGGGAGGGGTATTAATTCGAGAGTTCCAGGCGAAGAGGGTGTCGTCATCACCCTGCTGGGCGCGATGGGTCCAGCCTTAATGCATACCAGACGTCGCTCACGGTCTGATCGCCAACCCGGGTCCAGGTGTCCTCGATTAGCGCGAAACCGTGTCGCTCGTAAAAGCGGCGGCCGGCGATGTTGTCCCCGAACGCGTTGACCAGAACCTCCTCAACGCCGCAGCGCCTCAGGCTGGCGAACACCTCGTTCAGCAACTGCGCGCCTACGCCTCGGCTGCGCTCGGCCTGTTCGACGTACAGGCGAGTAACTTCATACCGCCCGTCGGTCAGGCGTTCTGTCGTAATGAACCCGATGATCCGATCCTGGTCGACCGCGACCAGATTCACCGCGTCCGGAGCGTCTACCACTTTACGGAGTCGTCCGAGTGACCAGAACTCGCCGTTGAGATAGCTGCGCCGGTTATGCGCCTGAACGAAGGACGAGTACGCGGTTTCCCAACCCTGCATACCCAGCACTCGCATTCGATACACGTCATCTGGACCAGCCGGACGCAGCCTGATCGCGTCCCCCTGAATCGGTGACTCATCCCGACTCATGTCTCCTCCGAAGATCAGGAATCCAGCTCGGTGGCTGCGACATCCGCTAGCTCCCGCAGGAGGCGCTGTTGATAGTCGAGAAAGCGCCCGAGTTCGTGGTTGACCAGATGCCGAAGGCGATCGTAGTCGAATGTGACACGAGTCTGATGGTGTTGCCGGTCGATCGCGACCAGATCGAACGCCGGACTCTGAATCAACAGCCTCCGGTCGAACCGGTGGTGATAGTCGTCCAGCGACATGGATCCCGCGTGCACCAGATGCCGCAGCATCAGCGCCTGGCGGACGGCGTCCGGGCGGTCGTGCAATGTTTCCCCCGGCGCAAACATCTCCCAGCACGCCTGGAGCAAGCGGTTCACTGCGTACCGGCGCCGGCTGGCGTCCTCGACGCTCAGATCTCCCGTTCGCATCGCCTCCTGGATCATCGATTCGGCGCCGGTGGGCGTGCGTTCCAGATGGTCGAGCAACGCAATGCTCCAGCCAGTCTCCGGCGCGGGAAGATCGTTGATCAGGTGAATGAGTGCAACGAGGTCGTCGATGGCGTCGTTCAGCACCGCATGGACGGCGAGCGCTTCGCCGCGGTACAGCCAGGCCGGCACGTTCCGGTCCAGCCGGAACCGAACGCGCGCGGCGAGATCGAGCGCCTCGTCAGCGGTGGAACTCTCTCCCCGGGATTTCTCGGTGAGAAGCTCCCGGACCAGCCCCTCCGGATCGTACAGGATGCCTGCTCGTGAGGCCCCCCAGACCTCGGTGGACGTCCACGGGCGCTCCGTTTCGCGCTCGTAGTCGCGGTAAGAGACGTCCAGCCGGAGATCGTGATAGCGCGATTCACCTTCCGGGAGCGGAGCCTCCCCGTAGTACCAGGTGCGCAGGGATTGCTGGCGAAGGTAGACGATCAGATCGATATCGCTGTAGCGGTCAGCCTCCCCGAAGGTCAACCCGCCGACGAGCACGACCCCGACGACGCCCTCCATGATCGCGTAGCGATGCGCCAGTTGCTGCGCCTCGTGCCGGTAGCGTTCGGAAAAGTCTGGACCCGGTGACGTCCATCCGGAAGCATCCATCCGCGCCTCACCCCCACTCACCGTTAACTCGTCTCAGTCTACACGGTGTCAGCGGACCTGAGATCATCGCTCCGGATCGAAGTTCCGTTCCCCCCGGAGATGCTCGTCGGTGGCCGGTTCGATGTGGACCGTAACGTCCGCGGGTTCGCCGATCTCCCTCTCGACCTGCGCGGCGACGTCACTGGAGATCTCGTGCGCGTCGTCGACGGGCATCGTGGGGTCGACCTGGATGTGCATGTCGACCCAGGTCATGCCCTCACCGCCACGTGTGCGGATATTGTGAACTCCCTCTACACCACTCACACCCAGTGCAACCCGCTCGATGTCTTCCGCCGAATACGCTGCCACGTCCGAAAGAGATTGCGCGGCATCCCTGATGATCTGCCAGGCCGCCCAGGCGATCGCTGCCGCGATGAACAGCGCGAGAATCAGATCGGCAACTGGATACCCGAGCGAGACCAGGATCAGCCCACCGATGACGGAGAGTGAGATCAGCACATCGCTCGCCGTGTGGCGGGCATCGGCAATCAGGATCGAGCTGTTGAGACGTTTGCCCGCGCTTCGCTCCCAGAGCGTCACGCCGAGGCTGATCCCGAGCGCTACGAACATCACGATAAAGCTCAGTACGCGCACCTCCGGCTCTTCGTCTGACTGCCAGCGGTTCCAGGCGCCCTGGAGGATCTGTTGCAGCGCGAGCAGGAGAAACACCGCAATGCCAAGCGATGTGATCGTCTCGAACCGGCGATGCCCATACGGGTGGTTCGGATCCGGCGGCCGGGACGCAGCAACGATCCCGACCAGCCCGACGATGTTCGACGCACCGTCCATCAGCGAGTGGATACCGTCTGCCGTCATCGACAGGCTGTTCGACAGCACGCCAACGAAGATCTTTCCGGCAGCAACCACGAAATTCAACCCCAGCACCGCAATGAGCGTGCGCTTGATCTGGCGGGTTCGATGACCCTGGTGCCCGGTGCCAGCGGTTCGAATGTCGTCGCGCGTCAGGTCTTGCATGGCATCGTTCGGTGATCCATTCTGGCAAACTGCATCAACATCGGCACCTACTCGCGGTGCGAGGTGACCAGAACTGTAGCGAACTCCTAAT
>SKKR01000175.1 GCA_007123655.1 Thermomicrobiaceae bacterium | reverse complement strand
GATAGCCAGTTAATAGTAGCGACCGGGGCAATACTCGGAGAACACTATGGTCGAAACGAGAGTAAGCTTTTCGTACCTGATGAAGCGGCTGCTCGTGTCGATATTCATCATCTGGGCACTGCTGACGCTGTTGTTCCTGATGTTGAAGGCGATGCCCGGAGGCATCGAAGCCGCATACTTCAGTCCAGAGATGACAGAAGAACAGTGGGCCGCGTTGCGGGAACGATACGGGCTTGATCAGCCCCTATGGCGCCAGTACATCATGTGGATGTCGAGTTATGCGGTACTCGACTTCGGGTACTCGACGCAGGCGCCCGAGCCTGTAATGAGTATCATCTGGAACCGCCTGCCGCGGACGCTGGTGTTGTTCCTGACAGCGTTCCTCTTGCAGTACACCGTTGGAATCATCATCGGCATCTACTTCGGCTGGTTCCGTGGTTCGCTGCTCGACCGGAGCGGATTTGTCGGGGGGCTTACCCTGTACAGCATTCCGTTCTTCTGGATCGCGTGGATGCTCCTGCTGGTGTTTTCACACGGACGCTGGGGCGTCGATTGGTTCCCGCGCGGGGGAATGACTGAACGGTTCGTCTCGGATTTCACCGCATTCGCGTTGTTCACGGACGTGGTCTGGCACCTGATACTGCCGGCTGGATCGCTCATGATCGTCGGCTGGGCAGGGGCCATGCTTGTGATGCGGACCACGATGCAGGAGGTCGTCCACGCCCCCTATATCGAGACCGCCCGCGCGAAGGGACTTCCTCCGTCGACGGTGAAGTACAAGCACGCGGCCCGGAACGCGCTCATCCCGGTGGCGACTCAGGGGATCGTCGGGATCGCTTTCGCCATCGACGGGAGTGTCATCGTCGAGACGGTGTTCTCCTGGCCCGGCATCGGCGAGCTGCTGGTCGACGCCATCCTGACGAACGACTTCCCGGTGGCGCTGGCCGCGTTCTTCTGGCTCGGCGTTCTGATCGTCCTCCTGCGTTTCCTGACCGACATCGTCTACACCTATCTCGATCCCAGAATCAAGTTCGGTGAGAGCTCATGAGCGGAGAAACCCAATCCGAAGGCGTAATCGAACGGTTCAAGCGACGAAACTACGGGCTGATACGGTCGCTGTCCCGTGGGTGGAGTCGATTCACGACTCACAAGATGGGCATCCTGGGGATGCTCATCCTGTTGTCGATGATCGGAATGGCGATCTTCGCCCCGTACCTGGCACCTCACGAGCCTGGCTGGGAGGCACCGGACGAGATGCCCGGCGAGGACCGCGACGAGATCACCACCATCGACGAGCTTGCAGAAGTAGGACTCAGCCATCCTGAAGGCCCGATGTTCGGCGACCTGACGGGTGATCCGTACTTCGCACCCCTCGGGACGAATCATCAAGGGAACGATATCCTGACACACATCATCTACGGTTCCCGCACGGCGTTGTACATCGGGTTGGCGGCTGGCCTGCTCTCGTCGTTGGTCGGCGTGCCGCTGGGCCTGATCAGCGGGTACTACGGCGACACCTGGATCGACGAGACCATCCAGCGCGTCGTCGACGTCATGTACGGGCTGCCGTTCCTGCCGCTGGTGATCGTGCTGGTGGCGATAAACGGGGTCACGACAACAAATATCATCCTGGCGATCGTGGTGAAATCCTGGCTGAACAACTGCATCGTCATCCGGGGTGAGACGCTTTCACTCAAAGAGAACGCCTACATCGAGGCCGCACAGGTCGCGGGAGCTTCGGACACCCGAATCGTCTTCCGGCATATCATGCCGAACGTGCTTCCGCTTGCGTTCATTTATCTCGCCCAGGACGCCGCGTTCGCTATCCTCACCCAGGCGAACCTGGCGTTCATTGGCCTGGCCGATTTCACCAGCGTCGACTGGGGGATGATGCTCCAGTGGATCCAGGTGACCGGCTACGTGTACGACGCACCGTGGTGGCTTATCCCGCCAGGCGTGATGATCACGCTACTGGCGGCGTCGTTCTACTTCATCGGGTACAGCCTCGAAGACGTCATGAACCCACAGACCTCGGAGTAAATCCATGAGCTCGGAAACTCAACAATCGCAATCGCTGCTCCGTCGGAGTTCAGTCCGGGAAGCCGTGTTCGCGTTCGGGACGTTCCTGGGCGTGCTCACGTTCTGTCTCGGCCTGGTCAGCTCGATCCTGGCGATGTCGCTGGGGCTTGACTCGGAGCCGAACTATCCGCTTCCGATGCCCGCCGGTCCCGATATGGCATCACTCCCGCTTCTCGGGGGCTTTCTCGCAGTCTGTCTGGTGTTGATCGTGGCCGGCGTCGGCGCCCGCCGTGAAAACGGCCGGTTCGAGGACGAAACACAGCGTCGCGCCATGTTCGGCGTCGGGACGCTGCTGCTGGGGACCGGGATCTACCTCCTGTTGCTCCTTTTCTCGGCCGGCCAGACTGCGTCCTCGCCACATTTCGCAACGGAGTTCGATCAGATGCTCCTGCTTGCCACGGGAATGGCGATGATGTACGGCGGCTATCGCGGGGTCCTGTTCGCGGCTCGGTGGGTGGGGTGGTCGTGACCGGACTCGACCGGGCGTCCGGACGGAGGTTCCCATGAAACCGGGCCGTGGTCGGGATCGGCCGAACGATCCCTACGCGTTACAGACGAAGGCACAGATCGCCCGTCTCGACGAGTTCACCATCCAGCCGGTTTCGCCGGCCGAGATCGTCGACCGCCGGGACGCCGGTGAGATGCTCGTGAGCTTCGACGCCCCCGCGTACCTCGGCCGCAGGCTATTCCTGGACACGGATACGAGCCTGATCCTGTATCGGCTCGTCCAGCTGTTCGGCACGCCCAACGTACCGGGGATCGAGGCTGGCGCCGACCAGCCGGCCCGGGAGACCCGAACCTGGCAGTACCTCTTCGAGGCCATCCACGATCCCGAGGAAGGCGAGGGCTGGCGCCGGCTCGTATCCGTCTACGATCACAAGACCAACGTCTCGGTCGGTCTTGCGGAGTGGCGCGATCCCGACGAGACCCTCCCGGAGGGGATCGACGGGGAGTTCCCGTTCCCGGAGCCTGTCGAGACCGAGGAAGTTCCGCCCTGGCTAGAGGTACCCCCGGAGGAGGATCTGAAACTCCTCATCACGATGGTGCGACTGACTGTCGAACACGCGGTGGAAGCAACCTACAAGGATCTCTGGGTGTAAGGTTAGCCCGATGTCGAAGCGCCCCTCCGACGGGCTCGCCTCGACCTGGCTCGATGCCCTGGCGTCGCTCCTGTTCGACCGCTCCCGGCGAATCAGCTTGCTGATCGTCGTCGCATACGTTAGCGCGTTCGTCGGACTGATCGCCTCGTTCGTCCCCCCGCAGTTCGACCCGGACTCACAGCTGCTGGTGCTGGGGATCGCGTTGATGGGATTGTCGTTCGTCTGTCTGTTTATCGTCAGCGTCAGCGTTCTCGATCTCGCGGGCAGTAACTAACCGGGGCTGTGGGGATCGCTGTTCTAGCCCCAGCGGTCTGCGACGGCAGTGATAAGGAGGAAATACGCCGAGACCGAGACCGCGAAGATGACGCCGAACGCGATTGGGACTGCCTCATAGGAGTACAGGCCCATGCCGTGGCCCCGAAACGCGAGCCAGATCGTCACGGGTACAAGCCCGAAGAACGCGAGCAGTGCGAGGGCTTTACTTGGATTCGGCACGGTCG
>SKKR01000090.1 GCA_007123655.1 Thermomicrobiaceae bacterium | reverse complement strand
CTCGCATTTGGCCGGGTTCTTTTCAACCAGCAGGACCTCATAACCTTCGGTGATGAGCGTCTTGGTGAGGTAATAACCGACCTTGCCGCCGCCTGCGACGATGATGTACATATGGACTGGGTCCTCAAACTTTCTGCGTCAGGAACGGCCGGTCAGATCAGCCGAAAGACGGAAATTCGGGAGTTCCTGTTCAATAACATCCGCGACAAGCCGAGTTGGACAGATCACGCTGAGACCAAGTTTCCGGTAGGTCTCCGCACGCGCGGGGTCGTAGACCCTGAGCAGCACGTGCTCCACGTTGAAGACACGCTGCGCGATCTGGGCGGCCATAATGTTGGTGTTATCGTTGTCCGTGACCGCGATGAACGTGTCCACCGACTCCACGCCGGCTGATCGCTGGACGTCTTCATCGATTCCCGTTCCCAGCACGACCACCGCCGGCAGATCAGAAGGAAGCCGGCTGAACGACCGCGGACTCTTGTCGATGATCGACACCTCATGGCCTTCGCTGGTCGCATCCATCGCGAGCCGGGCGCCAAGCCGTCCGCAACCGAGTACCAGGATCTTCATTCCGGGTCACCTTCCAGCGCCGACGTTCGTATGAGAAGGACATTGCAGGGGGCGTTGTCCAGCACGAACGGCACGGTTTCTCCCTGGGTCAGGGATCCTCTCCGGCGTCGGTTCGCGGACGCGAGCACGACGGCGTCCGCCCCGCGCTCGATTGACTCATCGACGATCGCGGATGCCGCAAACCGCGCCTGGAGGAGTTCGGTCGAAATCTTTCGCCACGTGACGCCCTTGAGTGACTCAGCGTACTTGCGGGCGTCCCGGAGGACCGATTCTCCGTCCTCTATGTCGCAGGGAAGATCTGCGTCCAGCGCCAGACGCTGAGGGACTTCGACAACATAGACCAGCGTGAGAATGGTTCCGGAGTCTCTGTCGCAGACCGATGCGGCAAGGCTAATGGCTGATTGATCCAGCGCCCCGCCATGGACGGGAACGAGGATTCGTCGATACACGATTGCGAGCCTCTCTGCGGGCGGCGCGCGCCACCCGTGTTCCAGTATCGATCGACGCGTGCTCTCTGCACGCGCGCCTAGTATGCCCCTCACAACATGCTGCCGCAAACGCCGCAGAGATCAGACGCCGAGCGCCAGTCGCATGACCAGCGAATCCGGGAGCCCCTCATTCCGAAGTTGTTGCTGGGTTTGTTCCACATCATAGGGAATTCGGCGGAAGGTCACCGTCATTTCATCCGGATCGAAGATCGCGCAGCCGGCTCTCGGGTCCCCGTCCCGTGGCTGGCCCACCGATCCCGGATTGATCATCACGCGTTCCTGGCTGACATCGATCACTTCTCCATCCTGCGGCTGCACCGGCTGCACGTTGTGCGCCGCGGCGTCTTCGGTGATGTACAGCTGAATGTGGGTATGCCCGATGAAGCAGATCCGGGTATCGAAGAAGCCAAAATTGATTGCAGCGATGCGGGCGTTGTACACGTATTCCCAGACCGGATGCTGCGGGCTGCCGTGCACGACCGTCCAGTCGTCTTCGATCATCCGGTTGGGGAGCGACTCGAGATAGTTGATGTGGTCCGCGGTCAACTTCATGGTCGTCCAGTAGCTGGCGTACTTTGCCACGGGGTTGAAGTCTCCCAGATCGAGCCGGCCGATTGCTGCCCAGTCATGATTTCCGATCACGCTCACGTTCGGTGCGATGTCCCGCACCAGTTCAACGCACTCGCATGGACGGGGGCCATAGCCAACGATGTCTCCGAGCGACCAGATGTCATCGAGCTGAGTTTCTCTGAACTCGCGGAGCACACTCTCCAGCGCCACCAGATTGGCGTGGACGTCAGATATCAAGAGGATTTTCATTCACCCGCCGGTCCGTTATCTCTCCGACTGCTCACTCAGCTAGGCCTGTCGTTCTCCGCCGTTCCGCTCAAGATAAACCATCAACACTGCGACGTCTCCCGGCGTAACTCCGGCAATCCGGCTTGCCTGACCAAGTGTTGCCGGTCGCAGCCGGTCCAGTTTGTCCCTGGCCTCGTTTCGCAAACTCGGCAGTGACTGGAAGTCGACGTTCGCCGGAATCCGCCGGTCCTCCAGCTTACGAGCGCGTTCGACCATCGCAAGCTCTTTTTCGATGTACGCGGCGTAGCGTGCTTCGATCTCGGTGCGCTCGGCGAGATCCGCCGGCAAGGCCCAGTCGCTGATCCCATCGACGGCGATCGAATTCGCGGTCAGTGCCCCGGCAAGCCGTTCATAAGTGACATCGGTACGACGGAGATAGTCCAGCGCGGTCACACTTCGGGTTACCGGCGGGAGTTCGGCGTGCTGCAGCATCTGGTTCGTCCGCTTGTTCGGAGAGAGATGATGTCTGTCGAGCGCCTTGAGCCGGCTCTGAATCGTCTCGATCTCCCGGTTCACGGACTTCCATCGGTCGTAGCTGATCAGGCCGTATCGATAGCCGATATCCGTCAGTCGCGCTTCCGCATTATCCGATCTGAGCAGGAGCCGGTACTCGGCACGAGAGGTGAGCATCCGGTAGGGCTCGATGAAGTCCTGGGTTGTCAGGTCGTCGATCATTACGCCGATGTACGACTGGTCCCGCCGGAGAATGAGCGGCTCACCACGTGATGCGTGCGCCGCGGCGTTCACGCCCGCGACCAGCCCCTGGCCCGCGGCCTCTTCGTAGCCGGAGGTTCCGCAAACCTGCCCCGCCAGGAACAGGCCCTGCACGCGTTTCGACTCCATGGTGACATGCAGTTCGGAGGCGTCGATGGCGTCATATTCGACCGCGTATCCGTAGCGCGTGATCGAGACGTTCTCCAGGCCCGGAATCGTCCGCAGAAAAGCGTCCTGCACGTCCTGGGGGAGGCTCGTATTGGCGCCCTGCAGATACAACTCCGTCGTGCGCCAGCCTTCCGGCTCGAGAAACAACCCGTGCGCGGTCTTGTCGGGAAACCGCACTACCTTGTCCTCGATCGAAGGACAGTAGCGCGGTCCGACGCTCTGGATGGTTCCGTTGTACATTGGCGCCCGGTCGATGTTCGCCGAGATGATCTCGTGCGCTGCAGAATTGGTCTCAACCAGGTAACAGGGCATCTGAGGTCGCCAGCCGTCCAGCGAAATGCCCGGGTAGATCGACAGCGGCGGGAGTTCGATGCGTTGCAGATTACCGCTGCGCCCGTCTTGACTGAACCAGAGTGGGTGATCGCTCCCGTGCTGCTGCTGCATCTTCTCGAAGTCGACCGAGCGCGCATCGACGCGTGGTGGGGTGCCGGTCTTCAGCCGCCGCAGGTTCATTCCGACGTCCGTCAACGATGAGGAAAGTTCGGTCGAGGCGACGTCGCCGGCACGTCCCCCCGGGGACGACCACGTCCCGGCGACCATGTTGCCGCGCAGAAACGTTCCGGCGGTGATGACGACGGCGCCCGCGAGATACCGGTTCCCGTGCTCGGTCGAGACGGCGGAAACGCGCACACCCCGATGCTGCTCGTCAGGTTCGAGCTCGACATCTGTCACGAGTTCCTGGCGGACGGTCAGGTTCTCCTGTGTCTCGAGCGACTCCTTCATCGAGAGCTGGTAGAGCGCTTTGTCTGCCTGGGCGCGGAGCGACTGTACCGCCGGACCCTTACTGGTGTTGAGCAAACGGATCTGCAGTGCCGTGCGATCG
>SKKR01000309.1 GCA_007123655.1 Thermomicrobiaceae bacterium | reverse complement strand
GCGATCAGGTCACCCTGGGAGCATTGACGATCCACTATCTGGTCGGCTCCGGCAGCGAACGCGCGCTGCAGGGAGAAGACCTGGAGTAGCCTGCCGCGGACCGACTCCTCTTCCTTGCCATCGCATCTACTTCAGACCTGAATCGGACACCCATGCACTGCGGGAACATGATATGCCACCTGCTCGGTCCGCTCCGGGGATGCAAGCTTGAACTCCATTAGACCGGTCTATATACTGATTGGGCAAAGGAGTGTGCGATGGCGACATCGAAACGCGATGAGGTCCTGAAAAGCGCCTGGCGGCTGTTCGAATCACAGGGCTATCACGCCACCGGCATCAATCAGATTATCACGGAGAGTGGGGTCCCGAAGGGCTCCTTCTACCACTACTTTCCGGAGGGCAAGGAAGGTCTGGCTTGCGAGGCAGTCTCGGCAATCAGTGACGGAATGCACGCCAAGTTACTTAAGGTATTCGCCGCCACTGACGGGCCGGTCGAAGCGATCGAGGCCCTCTTCTCCGAGATCGGGCGGCGGTTGTCCGAGAGCGGATACCGGGAGGGTGGACCCTTGACGACCCTCGCGCTGGAAACCGCAACGACCAACGAACGCATCAACGCAGAGTGCCGGTCCGCATATGCGACCCTCCAGCGGGAGTTCACCGAGTGGTTCACGGCAGAGGGAATTGACGATTCGGAAGCGCTTGCGTTGAGCTCCCTGATTATCGCCGGGCTGGAAGGGGGCATTCTGTTGAGCCGCACCCATCACAGCACCGAGCCGATGGAGCAGATCGCTCGTCAGCTCACAGAGCAGATCGAAACGCGTCTTAACCAGGCGACGATTTCGCGCCAGTGCATTCAGAAACAGGAATCGACCTGACAATGAACAGTATCAACGAACACGACGCGGCAATCCACGTGGAAGATCTCCGCAAGCAGTTCGGCGACCTCGTTGCCCTGGACGGCGTGACGACGTCCGCGCCACGCGGAAAGGTTCTCGGTCTTCTGGGGCCGAACGGCGCGGGCAAGACAACGCTGGTTCGCATCGTTACGACGTTGCTGCAGCCTGACGGAGGCGCCGCGTTCATCAATGGGATCGACGTGGTCCGGGATCCCCAGCGGGCGCGGTTGTCGTTCGGGCTGGCCGGGCAGTATCCCGCCGTCGACGAGAACCTCACTGGATTCGAGAATCTGGAGATGGTCGGCCGGCTCTATCGACTCGGTCGGAAGGAATCCCGCGACCGGGCGCAGGAGTTGCTCGAGCGATTCGATCTCGGCGATGCCGGAAATCGGGTTACGAAGACGTACTCGGGCGGCATGCGTCGCCGGCTCGATCTCGCGGCGAGCATCGTGGGCAATGCTCCGATCCTCTTGCTCGACGAGCCGACCACCGGACTCGACCCCCGGACCCGGATCGCATTGTGGGAGCACATCCGGGAACTCGTCTCGGGCGGTGTGACGCTGCTCCTCACGACCCAGTACCTGGAAGAAGCTGATGAGCTGGCGGACCGCATTGTGGTGATCGACCACGGGCGGATCATTGCCGAGGGGACATCGGGCGAGCTAAAGGCACAGATAGGCGGAGATGTGCTACAGATGCAGTTCCGGACCGGCGATGATCTCCGGACTGCCACGCAGCTCCTGGCAGGGGTCGGTGCATCCGAGGCGAAGTTCGACGAAGATTCGCTGTCGCTTTCGATACCCACGGCAGACGGCGTCGACGATCTCCTGGCAACGGTGCGGCTCCTCGATTCGGCCGGGCTGAAACCGGACGACATCCACATCCGCCGGCCGTCGCTCGACGACGTATTCCTGACGCTGACAGGCCAGCCAGCCGACGCATCGACCGAACAGGAACTCGTGGAACACGGAACGGTCAACTGATGAGGCATGAAGCGATCGACACAACGCTGGCGGGTCATCAGGAACGTCCCTATTCGCCGTCCTGGCGCATCGACTGGCTGGTATCAGACATCCTTGTGATGACGAAACGCAATCTGCTTCGCTACGTCAGACTGCCGCAATTGCTGGTGTTCTCGACGATTCAGCCGGTGATGTTCGTACTGCTTTTCGCCTTCGTCTTCGGCGGAGCGATATCCACTCCGGGCGTCGACTACATCAACTTCCTGATTCCAGGGATCCTTATCCAGTCGGTCGTCTTCGGTTCGTCGATGACCTCGGTCGGGCTCGCGGAAGACCTCAACAAAGGGATGATCGACCGCTTCCGGTCATTGCCCATGGCGCGTGTGGCCGTCATCGCCGGCCGGACACTGGCGGACACCACCCGGAACACGTTCGTCATCTTCCTGATGATCGGCGTGGGGATGCTGATCGGGTTCCGGTATCAGGACGGGATACTGAAGGCGCTCGCCGCGGTGGCGCTGGTGGTGCTGTTCGGATTCGCGCTGTCCTGGATCTCGGCGCTGATCGGGCTGGTGACCCGCACGCCGGAAACGGCGAATGTGGCCGGGTTCATCTGGGTCTTCCCGCTGGTCTTCGCGAGTTCAGTTTTCGTCCCGGTCGAGACCATGCCGTCCTGGTTACAGACGTTCGCGGAGGTGCAGCCGATCTCGGTGACGGCGGATACGGTGCGATCGCTGATGCTCGGCTGGCCGGTCGAGAATCTGTGGTACATGCTGGCCTGGATGGCGGGGATCCTGGTCGTGTTCGTGCCGCTTTCGATCTGGAAGTACCGGCGACTGACGTGAGGTGGCTGGAGAACGGACGGACTGGTCACGGGCGTTCAGGAGCGCACCGGACCAGCCCCTCACTTGTCACTCAATCCACCGGCGGTCCGTAGCGGAAGATTGCCTCCACGCTCGACAGGTAGAGCGCGCCATCCGGCCCTTCAGCCACGTCCAGATTACAATCGACCGGGAGCGCCCGTTCCTCGACAACCTCGTAGTCATCAGACACATCGAGCACCCGTGCCGTTGCCGTGTTCCAGTCGCAGAAGATCACACTGCCGGCGAGATCCGGAATCGCCTCCCCGGTCGCGATCTCGATACCGGTCGGGCCGATCGCTTCTGACTGTCCGGTCGCCCAGATCGGTCTCACGTGCTCGTCAGACCCGTCAAACCCTCGAGCCTCGGGCCAGCCGTAGTTTTCACCGGCGCGGATCAGGTTGACCTCGTCGTAGCCGTCTGGGCCGTTCTCGGTAATCCACAACTCGTCAGTATCCGGATGGAACGCCAGCCCATACGGGTTCCGCAGACCATAGGCATACACCGGATTGTCGTCCCCGAAGGGATTGTCGTCCGGGATCGCCCCGTCTTCGGTGTATCGCAGGATACTGCCTGCGACATCGTCCGGATCCTGGCTGAGTGACTCGATTTCGGTGTCACCGAGCGAAACGTACAGGTGACCATCCGGCCCGAACGCCATGCGACCGCCGTTGTGGCAGCAGTTGGGACCAAACGGCAGGCCGTCGACGATTACTTCCTCTTCTCCGGCAACGTTCCCTTCGTCAACGAACCGAACGATCCGCTGTTCGACGGGTGCACCCGCGTCATCGGCGAGCGTGTAGAAGGCGTACACCCAGCCGTTCTCCTCGAAGTCAGGATGCAGTGCCAGCCCAAGCAATCCCCACTCGGTAAAGCCTTCGGCCTGGGCGATGTTCAACGTCGCGAACGGTTCTTCGAGTAACTGGCCGTCTTCGACCACGCGGATGCGCCCGTCCCAGACCTC
>SKKR01000260.1 GCA_007123655.1 Thermomicrobiaceae bacterium | reverse complement strand
TGCTGACCGAGTGGGAGGCCGGCGACCACGTCATCTGCGAGCGCTACGACGACTACCACGAGTCCGGTAAACCATACCTGGACCAGTTGCACTTCCTGGTGGTTCCATCGGAGGAAACGCGCGCCCAGATGATGCTGCGGGGAGACGCGGAGATCATGCTCTGGCCCGGCAGCACGTTCGAGCAGGAGTTCGAAGACTCACCGGACGTCAGGATGGAACTCGTCCCGGGCGTCTGGAACTGCCGCTTCTTCATGAACATGAGCGAGCCGTTCAATGACGATCCCGGACCTGACTCGCCGCATCCGTTGCTCGGAGACCAGGACGTCCGGTACGCGTTCACCATGGCAATCGACCGGCACCGGATCGTTAACGACATTCTGGAAAGCGATCCACTGGTAACCTCCAGCCCGTGGCCGGTCGGCTGGTACGCAGTCGATTTCGACGACTATGAGTTCGATCAGGATGAGGCCCGTCAGATGCTGGAAGATGCGGGCTGGGTCGAGGGTGACGACGGCGTCCGCGTTGCCGATGGCGCGGCACACGCCGAAGACGGCCACCGCGCGGAGATCGGACTCTCGACATACTCCGGGTTCCTGGACATGGAGTTGATCTCGCTGGCAATCCAGGAGGACCTCGGCGATGTCGGCGTCGATGTAAACGTCTCGATTGAGGACTTCGCCGTGATCTTCGGTAGCTGGGGCGATAACGCGCCACGGAAAACTGGTGACTTCGACACCATGATGTACGACACCAGTGTGGGCGGGGTTGAGCCACATGCAACGATCCGGAACACCTGGCACTCGTCGTCCATTCCATCCGCGGATAACCCCGGCGGAGACAACTACACACGGTTCAATGAGGCCGAAGCGGACGAGCACATCGAAGCGGCGGGCGCAACGCTGGATCTGGATGTTCGTTCGGACCACTACCGGCAGATGGCGGAGATCGAACGCGAGGTTCGCCCTATCGTCTACATCTTCCAGTACAGTGAGGGGAACGCGTACTCGAACCGGCTGCACGGGTTCGTCGTCAGCACCTGGGAGTGGAGCACCTGGGACGCCAAGGACTGGTATCTCGAGGACGCCTGACGAGAGATTAGGTCTGAACGGCGTCTATCACAGGAGCTGAAGTGCGCCGGGACGGAGGCAGCAATGTCCCGTCCTGGTGCCAGGATGTCGGGAGCCCGGTCGTCAGGACGGATGGGGAGCCCGGCACGGATCAAAGGGTCGACACATGGGCAGGTACGTCGCTCGGCGTTCATTACAGGCGATCCCCCTCCTCTTCGTCGTTAGCATTATTGTCTTCGGGATGCTGAATCTGGCCCCTGGCGGGCCGATGGCCGCCTACGAGCGCCGGGCAGTCGGGATGAGCCCCCAGGACATCGAACGGATGCGGCAACAACTCGGGCTCGATGACCCGGTCTACATCCAGTACTTCCGCTGGCTGGGTCAGGTAGTCCGGGGAGATCTCGGCCAGTCAATGGCGACGCGGCGACCCGTTACGACGGAGATCGCGGAGCGGCTCCCTCGGACGGCTCTTCTGATGGCCGTCTCTTTTACGGTGACGCTAATGATCGCGATCCCGTTCGGGGTCATTGCCGCGGTGCGTCAGTATTCGTTTTTCGATCATTTCGTGACCACGCTCGCCTTCATCGGTCAATCGATTCCCCAGTACTGGCTGGGATTGATCATGATCGTCGTCTTCTACGGGATTCTGGATAACCCGTTCGGGGACGGGCCCATGTTCCCGTCCGGCGGGATGTACACCCTGGGGCAGGATTTTTCGCTGCTCGACCGCATCTGGCATCTGGTGCTTCCGGTAACAATGCTCAGCCTGGCCTGGGTCGCCTGGTATAGCCGGTATCTCCGTGCCAGCATGCTCGAGGTGATTCATTCCGACTACGTGCGCACTGCCCGGGCGAAAGGCCTCCGGGAGTGGGTCGTGATCATGCGGCACGCCTTCCGCACCGCCGCGATCCCGCTCGTGACGATCATCGCGCTGGATCTTCCGCTGATCTTCGCCGGCGCGCTCTTCACCGAGGTGATCTTCTCCTGGCCGGGCATGGGACGACTTTTCTATGACGCTGCGGAGCGGCGAGACTACCACTTGCTGATGGCGGTCATCATGATCACATCGTTCCTGATCATTCTGTCCAACCTGCTCGCCGATATCGTCTACGGCCTGCTCGATCCGCGCATCAGATATCAATAGCGGGAAGCACTCATGGCAAACACGCCGACGACATTGAAAGCGCAGGACCCGCTCAGCCCGGATAATCAGGTGTTCCGGGGTGATTCGATGTTGCGGCTCATCGTGCGCCGTTTCGTTCGTCACCGCCTGGCTGCCGGCAGCGCCATCATCCTGATTATCCTGACGTTGATGAGCCTGTTCGCGTTCCTCTCCCCGCATGATCCAGCCCGGATCAACGAGGCAAACCGGCTGGAGACCGCAAGCTCCACCTACTTGCTCGGCACGGATATGCTCGGACGTGACGTGCTGTCCCGCCTCCTGCATGGGGGCAGGGTGTCTCTGGCGGTCGGTCTCCTGGCGACCGGCGTGGCGCTGATGATTGGAACAACCGTCGGGTCGCTGGCTGGCTTCTACGGCGGGACGATCGATAACATGCTCATGCGTGTCGTCGATGTCTTTCTCTCGTTTCCGAGCCTGTTCGTGCTCATCGTGCTCGGGTCCATACTGCGGGGTTCGGAGTACGCCCATCTCGGGGGCGGTCTCTTGCCGCTCGCGGTAATCATCGGGGTCCTTTCCTGGATGACCGTCGCCCGTGTCGTTCGTGCTACGTTTCTCAGCCTGCGAGAGGTGGAGTTCGTGGATGCGGCCCGCTCGATGGGCGCCGGCACCCGGCGAATCATCCTCCGACATATCCTGCCCGGGGCCGTCGGTCCGATCGTTGTGCAGGGGACGCTGCAGGTTGCCTGGTCGATCCTGACGGAGTCGGGACTGAGTTACCTTGGATTCGGGATTCAACCTCCCACCCCGTCCTGGGGCAACATGCTGAACGATGCCCAGTCGTTCATGTTGCGCCTTCCGACACTCGCGATTCTGCCTGGTCTCATGATCTTCCTGACCGTCATGTCCATCAACTATGTGGGCGATGGCCTGCGCGACGCACTCGACCCGCGCAGCCGGACTACGGTTCGATGAGCACCCCGCTGACAGGCGGGATTGACGCTTCTCGACTGAGACGAAACTGAAATACTTCCAAGGCTTTCACGACCCGGTTTGTACTCACCTCGTCCTACGATGCTATCGAGTGACCATGCCTCCGTGGCTGAAGCGGAGAGCGAGCGTCTGCAGTCGAAACAGTTACAGTCACATCGTCTGGAGAGGTTTGCGCCATGAAAGCGCTCGTCGTATACGAATCGATGTATGGAAACACCGAGCAAATCGCCCGGGCAATTGCCGAGGGATTGTCGTCCCATATTCCCGTTGAAGCAGTCGAAGTGGGTGGCGCGCCCACGACCATCGGACCTGACGTCGCGTTGCTGGTGGTCGGTGGGCCGACGCATATGTTCGGGCTGAGCCGTCCGGGATCGCGAGAGTCCGCCGCCGAGCGGGGGAACGGTCACGTGATCTCCAGCCGGATCGGTCTTCGGGAGTGGTTCGAAACGCTGGAGCCCCAGAGCCTGGATATCCCGGCCGCCGCGTTTGACACGACGATACAC
>SKKR01000041.1 GCA_007123655.1 Thermomicrobiaceae bacterium | reverse complement strand
CGCGGCGGAAGGAACGGGCGACCGCCTGATAGGTATCCGGCAGCACGGCGGTCTCAATAGCAAAACGAATCATGTGCGACTCCTCTCAAACGCAGCTACTTTCGGAATGAAAGTATGGTGTCGGTTAGCGCTGTGGCAGTAGGCCAACCGCCGGTTCTGGAGAGGAGAGGTCCGGTTTTGCCCGTGTTTATGGGGAAATCAATGGCCTGGAGCCCACGCCCGGACTCGAACCGGGGACCTCATTCTTACCAAGAATGTGCTCTGCCTCCTGAGCTACGTGGGCGCAACTCATCCGGAATGATACTTCAGCCGACCCGGCTTCGCCAGTATGCGACGTACGTCAAAGCGTGCGTTAGCGCCGTGCGCTCAGCGGTTGTAACGGTGACGACGTGGTATTCGATTGCTGCGCCGCACGTTTTGATTCGTTCTGCAACGTCGAAGCATCCGGTGCTCCGGGCTTCCAGGACACGCCGCCAAACGGCTCGATCACGAACTCGAGCCGTCGAAGAAACGGCCCAACCCACCTCGCGGCGTGTGGCTTCGGATCGACGGGTCGGCCGGGTGCGTGAGAATCAGACCCGCAGGTCACGACCAGGTTCCGCTCCAGCGCCATCGACCGGTACTTCACGGTGTCGTCATCCGAGTAGGAGCGGTAGTGGCCTTCGAGCCCATCAACATCAATGTTCGACAGCATCCGATCGAGCTGCTTGGCGTCCATAATGCCCGCTCCGTCATCTCTTCCGGGATGCGCGACCACGCAGACCCCGCCGGCTTCCTTCGCCGCGGCGACCGTCCGGTCCAGCGGGGTATCGACCTTCAAGTCTTCACCTGCGTTGATGACGAGCCGGTGAGCTGTCATCAGATTGCTGGCGTGACCGTCCTTGATGATGGTCTGTAACACGTGAACCGGAATCAGCGCCCGGCCGTTGACGACCTCATCGAGCGACTTGAGTTCATATCCCTGATTTTCAACAAGCTGGATTGCCCGTTCCGCCGCGGCACGCAGGTTGTCATCCTGCTCCTTGATCAGCGTGCGAAAGGCCCGCGCTCGCGGCAACTCCGGGTCCACGTTGTAGACGAGCAAATGCCACTGACGGTTGTCCCACTCGGTCGTCACTTCGATTCCCGGGATCACCGTCATTCCGCTTGGCAGGGCACGTTCGATGACCTCATCGACAGAGCGCATCGTATCGTGATCACAGACCGCAACGACCCGGAAGTTGCGCTCAACCAGGTAATCGACAAGCTGCTTCGGCGTCCAGTCTCCGTCGCTGGCGATCGTGTGCATGTGCAGGTCGACTGCGTCGTCCGCTCGCAGAAGCTTGTTCTGATCGGCCATCGTCTGTTGGGTTCCTCTCGGCATTCAGGTCGAATCGTTCTCGCCAGACTGCCCAAGTATATCGTTCAACCCGGCTGACTGGCGGCGCGCGCCTCGTGCCTCGCCCGGCGGAACGCGGATCACGAGAGAGTGGCAGAATTCCATTGGAATCACTGGGTCGGGAAGGAGGAAGAATGGCCGAAAGAGACGCCATCGTGGAGTTTTGCTCGGAGCTACTCGACACTGGAAGCTTTCAGGACGTTGCGCTCAACGGCCTGCAGATCGAGGGGAACGAGGAGATCCGCTCCGTCACGCTGGCGGTAAGTGCAAACCAGTACTCGATCCAGGCAGCACTCGAGCACGGGTGCGATGCGCTCCTCGTCCACCATGGTCTCGTACTGAACGGACAGGTTGGGGACATTTGCGGGCCTGTCCGGCACCGGCTGAAGGCGCTGCTTGCCAACGACATCAACCTGATCGGGTATCACCTCCCACTTGACGGTCACCCGGAATTGGGCAACAACGCCAGACTGATCCAGGAGCTTGGACTGACGCTGTCAGCTCCACTCGACATCTTCGGCCCACCCGCAATAGGGTTCATCGCTTCATCCAGTCGCCCGCTGTCCATGGAAGAGATCACGCAACGCGTGTCCAGAATTGCCGGTCATTCACCAATAATGCTTGAGGGCGGGCCGGAACCCATCGAGCGGATTGCGGTACTGAGCGGATCAGGCTATCCAGCGCTTGAAGAAGCCGCCAGGCGGAGCTGTCAGGTGTTGATCACCGGGGACGCCAGAGAACCGACGATGGCGCTGGCCAGGGAACTCGGCGTCAGTGTCCTCGTCGCCGGACACGAAGCCACCGAGCGGCTTGGAGTCCAGGCACTCGGTTCTCGCATCAGCGAGCGATTCGGCGTCGAGAGTTCCTACGTATATGATCCGAATCCGCTCTAGCATAGCCGCCAATGGCAAGCGCTCTGCTACTATCTTGGAGACGGCTTCAGCATTCCGGGTTAGCGATTGCCGCACCGTCGCCCGCGCAGGCATGAGGAGGTACAGACGATGACGACGTTGCCAGATATCTTCAAGGCGTACGACATCCGCGGCATCTACCCCGACGAACTCTATCCGGAGATCGCCTACAAGATCGGGCGGGCGCTGGTCAAGTACCTCGATGCTCAGGAGATCGTCGTCGGCCGTGATATGCGCCTGTCGTCTCCATCGCTCTCCAGCGCGCTCATCGATGGAGTACTCGATCAGGGCGCTGATGTCTGTGACGTTGGTCTGGTCAGCACAGACGCGCTCTACTTCGCCGTCGGCAAGTACGGGTTCGATGGTGGCGTGATGGTGACCGCGTCCCACAACCCGCCAGAGTACAACGGCTTCAAGATCAGCCGCTCGGAAGCTCGGGCGCTAAGCATGGACGAAGGAATCGGCGAGATTCGGGACCTCGTCGAGCAAAACCGATTCAATGAGCCGGACGCTCGTGGCGCAATTCACGAGCGAGACCTGCTGGAGCCATTTGCCCAGCACGTGCTGTCGCTGATCGATATCGACCGGGTTCGCCCGATGAAGATCGCGATCGACGCAGGCAACGGGATGGCCGGCAAGATCGTGCCCGCGGTCTTCGGGAAGCTGCCGGTGGAGATCATCCCGCTCTATTTTGAGCTCGATGGCCGGTTCCCGAACCACCTGGCAAATCCGATTGAACCGGAGAACGTCGAGGACCTCCGCAAAGCGATCGCAGAACATGGCGCTGACTTTGGCATCGCATTCGATGGCGACGCCGACCGCATGTTCATCCTTGACGAACACGGAGAGTTCGTAGGCGGAGACATGATTACAACGCTCGTTGGGAAAGCGATGCTGGACAAGCACCCCGGCGCGACCATCGTGTACAACCTCATCTGTTCCCGATCAGTCGAGGAGATGATCGAGGCCCAAGGCGGGAAAGGAATCGTCTCCAGGGTCGGGCACTCCTACATCAAGTCCACCATGCGAAAGCATGACGCCGCATTTGGCGGCGAGCACTCGGGGCACTTCTATTTCCGGGACAACTGGTATGCGGACTCCGGCATCATCGCTGCCTTGACAGTAATCGAGCTCCTCTCACGTGAGTCGAGCACCATCTCGGAAGCTCTTAAGCCGCTGGATCCCTATGTTCGGTCAGGCGAGATCAACAGCGAGGTGCGCGATCAGGCCGAGGTCTTGCGAAAGATCGAGAAACACTATGCCGACGCCGAGATCAGTCACCTGGACGGTCTGACAGTCAGCTATGACGATTGGTGGTTCAACGTCCGAGGGTCAAATACACAACCGCTGCTCCGTCTGAACGTCGAGGCATCGAGCCCGGGGCTTCTACGGGAAAAGACCGATGAAGTTCTGGCCATCATCCGTGGAAATGGATCTTCGAACGTATGATGGACTCAAGAGCGAACGACGCGGGTCTCCGGTTCGGCGCTGAGGTTACGGTGGTTAAGCTTCGGCCGGACGGAAGTGAAGCGGCAACCTACCACGGGACCTTGATCGAAAGCCCACCCGGCTGGGTCGTCGTGCGCGCCTCGTGGACGTTTCGTCGCATTGATATCGGCCAACTGGTATTCGAGCCGGACGATTACCTGATCGAGTACTTCTCCACCACGTTGCCGTTCAACGCATTCGCCATCTTCACCCCCGAAGAAACGTTAAAAGGCTGGTACTGCAATGTAACCCACCCAACGGAGGTCAGAGGTCGGACGATCTACTGGCATGACCTCTTTATCGACGTCGTCCAGGACTCCAGCGGAAAGATCTTCGTGCTTGATGAGGACGAGCTCTCCGAGTCAGGACTTTGTCGGGAAATGCCGCAACTCCACGCGATGATCCAGGACGCCCGGGATTCGCTGGTCGAAAAGATGCGATCCGGTGAGTATCCGTTTTCGGAGTTCGCCCAGATCGGACCCTGAACCCCGGACTGGCCCTCCCGGAGCGGACGTCTACCGGATTCGAGGGTGTGTAGCGCGTGACTGACTTCGACCTTGGCCTCGTCCTGTTTGGCGGCATCGCACTAACGCTGGGATTGTTGTCCCAGTGGTTGAAACAGTCGATGCTCTCGGAGAACCTGGTCGCGCTTCTCGTTGGTGTTCTCTGTGGACCGATTGTCTTCGACCTGATCGACGTCAGCGACTGGGGCAACCAGGAAACGATCATCGAGCACGTAGCTCAGATTGCCCTCGCGATCGCCCTGATGGAAATCGCCCTGCGTTTGCCCAAGCAGGAGTTCATCCGCCACCTTCGCTCTTACGCTATTCTGCTTGGCGCGCTGATGCCCCTGATGTGGATTACCACGGGGCTTCTGGTCTGGCTCATCCTTGATCTCCCCTTCTGGGTAGCGGTGCTCATCGGAGCGGTGCTCACGCCGACAGATCCCATCGTCGCCAGCTCCATCGTCACGGGCCCCGTTGCCGAACGCTACCTTCCTTCGAGGCTTCGCGACACGCTCTGGGCAGAATCGGGCGCGAACGACGGTCTTGCCTACCCGTTCGTCATTCTCCCGATCATGGTAATCGGCAGTTCGCTCGCCGACTCACTCGGACGTTGGGTGCTGGAGAGCATTCTGTACGAGATCGGCGTTGGCGCCCTGATCGGAGCGGCGGCGGGGTACGCCGCGGCGCGCCTTCTGGGCTGGGCCGAAGCGCGACACGCGATCGAACGAGAATCGTTCAAGACATTCACGCTCGCGCTCTCGCTAACGACACTCGGCGTTGCCTCGCTCGCCGGCACGAAAGGGTTGCTGGCGGTATTCATTGCCGGGATCGTCTTTCACATGACGGTGGGGCAGCAGGAAGATGAGGAACTGGAGGCTGTACAGGGTGCTATTGACCACTTCTTTACTGTGCCGATCTTTGCACTGATCGGCATAACGATTCCGCTCGACGGCTGGATCGACCTTGGCTGGGCGGGGGTTCTCCTGGCACTTGCGATCCTGCTCCTGCGACGGATCCCGTGGATGCTGCTCGTATCACGCTGGGTGGGAACGTTACACACGCGGCCGGACGCGTTGTTCCTCGGCTGGTTTGGACCGCTCGGTGTTGGGGCACTGTACTACGCAACATTCGCGGTTTCAGAAACCGGACAGGAAATCGTCTGGGTCGCCGGCAGCCTCGTAATTTTTTCTTCGATCGTGGTTCACGGCGTCAGCGCGACACCTCTGTCCAGACTTCACGCCCGGTACGCGAACGCCGGTTCGTGAGGGCCTAGCCAATCCGTGTTCCAGTACCGGGCCGCGATCAGGTCGACAGGCGTCCGTGTTCGGCAAGAATCGCCCGGACGCGATCCAGTGGGAGCGCCGGTAAGACGCGCCCGCTGCGTCCATCCGTCGTCTCCGCCATGCAGAGCGCGTTGAGCACGGACTCTTCGGACGCGTCTATTGCTGCTTCGAAAATGGGATCGACCCAGTGATTCTCGATGAGCCGTTGACTGGCAACCAAATCGCTCATATTCGGTCGATACGTCGTTGAGAACGCGAGCAGCAGTTCGCCGCTTCCATCCGCCCCCACAGAACCGGTTCGACCGAGACCGAGCGCCGCACGCTTCGCCAAGCGGGCAAGTTGACGGCCGTCGAGTGGAGCATCCGTCGCGACAATGACGATTCCGGACCCTTCGTCGCGATCCGGACCTGACTCTGATTCCAGTGGCAAGTGTCTTCCAACCGGTACTCCGTCCATCGTCAGGCGATGCCGGGCGCCAAAGTTCGTCATCACGAGAACACCCACGGTCCAGCCACCAACCTCGTCCGGGATGAACCTGGATGACGTGCCAATACCCCCTTTGAATCGAAAGGAGTGCATGCCAGTCCCGCTACCTACCGCGCCTTCCGGGACCTGACCGCCGGACGCCGCGTCCAGCGCGTCGAAGACGTGCTGCGTCGTGACGTGAAATCCCCTGGCATCGTGGAGGTAGGAGTCGTCACATTCCGCCACGACAGGGATCAGCACACCATTCTCGCCACCGACACCATGATCATGATCCGCCATATACCGGCAGATGCCTTCGTGAACCGTTCCAACGCTCATCGTGCTGGTCAGGCCGATCGGAGTGGAGATTCGACCGAGTTCCTCGATCTCACTTCGCCCGGTCATCTCCCCGGTCCCGCTCAGCGCAAAGAATCCGGCCGCCACAGGATGTCGCAGCAGGTCATCGCTCGTCGGCCAGATGACGGTCACGCCGGTCCGCGCCGGTCCGGAGCCGGGTGGATCATCGGCCGTGCCGTAACTAATCGTTGCGTGGCCCACCCTGACGCCGGCAACGTCCGTTATCGCGTTGTGCTTACCGGTCGGAAGGTCTCCGATGCGAATGCCCAGTTCACGGGCGCGTTGCCGCCCCTCAACCATTGATAATTCTCCTCCGGGCGTCACCTACCGATGCCAGAGTTCCCGGACATTGTCGGTGATAATCAGCGTCGCGACAGCCACTGTCACCACCACAATCACCCACCAGAAAAACTCGTAGAACAGGACAGCCGCAGTGATCAGCGCAAGGATGATCGAGACTGTCGTCAGCAACTGGATCACTCGCTGGCGGAGAATCGCCTCGATCACGATAACCATCGCTGCAATGAAGCCGAGCGTGACCGTCCACCCTGCCACGCCGAGCCCAACCATCGCGACGATTCCAAGCATCAGAACGCCGACGCTGACCGCGGCCCACATCTCCGCAAGACGGCTCTGGCGAAGCTCCTGTTCGCTCTGCGGGGTAATCTTGCGGTCGATGTGAGCCTGCGGGTCACCCTGATCCCCGGCATGGAGCCGTCCGAGAAACTCCCGGCAGGCCTGGAGTTTCTCCATCAGGTCCACTCGCCGGCGTTGCAGATCGTTCAGGCGGTCAGCTTCAGTACGGAGTTCCTCGCGACGTTGCTCTTCGAGTTCTCCCCACTGATGACCGTGCTGGAGCGCCTTCATCTCCAGTTCGAACCGTGGCAGGGTCGTACGAAGATGGTCGATCTGCAACTGCACCTGGTTGAGATCGCCCCGGAGTTCGTCTATGTGCCGCTCCATTACCTGCTCGGACTGATATGGAGTCGCGACCTTGTTGAGTCCCGCCCAGCCGAGCGGGTCGTACCATGACTGGCGGATCGTCCCGTCCCGGTTGTACTTCGGCCCGCCAGGAGCACTTTCACCGGCAAACGGGTCCTGCGCGTCAAGTCCCCACAGTCCTCGATACTCGTCAACCCAGTCGATAGAGTCATCGATCATCACCGGGGACCACTCCGCGTCCTGGTCCGGTCCAATGGTCAGGCCATCGCCGCGAGCATAGTCGATAAACGGGACCCCGAAGAAATTCTCGATCCTGTGACTTAGCCGCTCTGGGTCTCCCATCCCGAGTCGATCGCGCCAGATCGACTCGGCTGTGTGCACCGCGCTCAGCACAGGCGTAACAAAGCGCAACTCCACAGGCGTTAGATACTCACCGCCTTCGAAGTAGCTGGCGTGTGAGCCGGCGCCAACGTAGACAACCGGGTGGTTTCCGATCCGGTCAATCTCCGGGTCGTCCCACCGGCGCCGAAGGTTGTCCCCTTTGTGGTTATGAGATGCGTACGCCAGCCAGACGGGGCGTGGGGGCTCGTCTGCTCGCTCTTCCAGGTAGACGAACACCTGCTCCCAGTCCGCCTCGTGGTCATTGGCGCCAAAGAACGTCGAGCGCCAGTCGTTCATCGCGTAGAAGTACAGGTACTGTAAAACGATGTAGCCCGCCCGCCTGACAACGCGCCCGTAGTAGTAATACTCCGGATCCTGTCGCCGCATGGCCTCGTAGTTCATCGCCGCTGCCGCAGCCGTGCCACCAGGCACGGTGCCTCGAAGCAGCAGGCTCAGAAAGAACAGTGAGTCCGTCAACCTGGCCGGAAGGCCGACGCGCGCCAGCCGTCCCGGAGCCTGAAAGTGCGGGCGTCCCGGACGGCGCATCCATCGCTGAAAGTCCGCGCGATCCAGCGGTTGCTGCACGAACTGCATGTACAGCGTGTGGTTGGGCTCAACCGTTCCGTTTTCGACCAGCCGCTCAACACCGAGATGTCCGGGGGCAACCAGCCGTTCCGGCTCCCTACGCGGCGGGCGTCGCCACAGGCTGCAACGCTCCACATACCGCTCGACGCTCGTTGGAAAGAAGAGCTCGCCGTGCGTAAACCGCAAAATCGGTTCATAGGTGCGGAGCAACTCGAGATCAGTCACGCCGGATAATTCCCCTGGTACTTTCGATGAACGCGAGCTGGACGTCCCGCTGGTTGAGATAGAGGACGATCACCACGCTCAGGGCCATCGCCGAGTACTGCGGTTCGCTCACCCAGTAGGCGTACAGCGCCTGCGCCATGTTGACACCGGCCCAGATCATCGTCGCCACCCACGCCCAGCGACGGAGCCGCCAGAGGCCTACGCTGACAATCAATCCCACGCCACCGACAAACGGCCCGGCCAGTTCGAAGTAGAAATCAGGCTCGATCAAATCATCAAGCGACATCCCGGCGTCGCCCATATACGCGCGCACCGCACCGAAGACGGCGTTCGCAACCATCGCAGTTGCGATCACCGTAACCCCAAACGGTCGACCATTTGTGGTATCAGCTGACTCCGCGCTCAATGCTCCACGCCCAGACCCTGTCCTTGATTCTCCTCTTGAATCTTCTCGCAGATAGTATCAGGAATACGTGTGCGGCACGCCAGCCCTGCACGGCTTCACACCGGGTTGCCTCATTCGTTCGAATCGGTAACCGGCGGGCGAACGTCTGTGCGGCTATGATGTGGCAGCGATGCAACTGAAGGCGCAGGAATGGAAACGGTATGACGAGGATCACCAGGCGACAGGCAGCGCAGATCGCCCTTCGGGCGCAGATGCTCGACCGCCCGAACCGGCGGAAAGCGACCAGGGATGACGTCCGCAATGTGATCCGCAGGCTCGGCGTCATTCAGATCGACACGATTTCAGTCGTTGCGCGGAGCCACTACGTCATTCCCTGGAGCCGGATCGGCGCGTACGATCCCGACTGGATCGACGAGCTTCACTTTCCGGATCGCGAGGTCTTCGAGTACTGGGGCCATGCCGCATCGCTTCTGGACATCTCTCTTCTGCCCTGTTTTCTCTCCCGAATGGAGGAATACCGCCGGAAATGGGACCCCTCTCATTTTGACTGGACGGCGGAAAATCACGAGCTGATCAACCACGTGCGCGAGCGGATCAGAGATGAGGGTCCGCTGTCATCGCTCGCCTTTGAACGCCCGAGCCCGGAGGAACCCGTTGAGCCCTGGGCCTGGTACGGCGGAAAGCCGACGAACCGGATTCTGGATTACCTCTGGAGAATCGGAGAACTCGGGATTCACCGGCGGATCGGCTTTCGCCGCGAGTACGACCTGATCGAACGCGTGCATCCCGAGATCCTGGAAATCGATCCCCCGACATTGCAGCTGGAACGGCTCACGCTCGCGGACCGCGCGCTCCAGGCGATGGGCATCGCCAGGCCGGAGTGGCTCAACGATTATTTTCGAACAAGCTGGGGGCAGCGCAATGACCAGCCGCCCGGCCCTGTTGAACTCCTTCAGACGCTCGCGGACACGGACCGTGCAATCCCGGTGGAAATCGAGGGACTCGGGCCGGCATGGGTGTCGATCGATCAGGAAGACGCGTTGAACGACGTCCTGAACGGCTTCACTGGCACGTTCACCTCCCTGCTGTCCCCGTTCGACAATCTGGTCTGGGATCGTCGGAGGACGCTGGAACTCTTTGATTTCGAGTACCGGATCGAGATCTACACGCCCGGTCCCCAGCGGATCTACGGGTATTTCAATCTCCCGATTCTCCGCCGCGGAAGTCTGATCGGCAGGCTCGATCCGAAGGTCGATCGCCGATCGGGTCTCTTCTCAGTCAACTCGCTCCATCTGGAGCCAGGCGTTCGAGTCAGTGACCGTCTCATCTCGGACATTCGTGGTACGCTGCAATCATTCGCCCGCTGGAACGGAGCCCGCGAGATCCAGTGCCTCGCTGTGGCGCCGGAACTCGCTGAAGCGCTGAACGGGTTGGTTGCTGCCCGCTGACGTCGTTCGATCTCCCCCGGGACGAGGGTTGATGCGAATCACTCAGATCGACACGTACAAGTGCTGGGCCAACTGGTGCAACTGGCTGCTGGTCCGGGTCCAGACCGACGACGGACTGCACGGTTGGGGCGAGGGATCACTCCACGGACCGATTGAGTCGGTTGAAACCGCCATTCACGAACTCGGCCGCGTCCTCATCGGTCAGGATCCAGCGGGCCCGGAGCAACTCTGGCAGCAGATGTACCATGCCTGGCGCTGGCGCGGTGGACCGACACTGATGAGCGCAATCGCCGCGCTGGACATTGCGCTCTGGGACATTGAAGGCAAACGACTTGGCGTGCCGGTTCACCGGCTGCTGGGAGGGCAGATTCGTAGCTCACTGCGCGTCTATGCATCCCATGCATTCGACGGCGTGCAGGGTGACGACGAGGCGTTCGAGCGCGTCCATATGTTTCGCCAGAACGGCTACGTCGGGTTCAAATGGGTCCCGTTCGACGCAGACGCAATGCGCCGGAACGAATCACGGGCGCTGGATCACGCCCGATCGCGCATGGCCGAGTTGCGTGAAGTGGCCGGGGACGACATGGAGATCTACATCGAGTGTGCTGAACGCCTCTCCCCGCGCACCGCTCGGCTTGCCGCGGCGTCGTTCGCCCCCTACCGGCCGGCCTGGTTCGAAGAGCCGATTCCGTTCGAGAACATCGAGGGGATGGGCGAACTCCAGCGTGACCTTCCTGTCCCGATCGCGACCGGCGAACGATTGCTCAATCGCTGGGAGTTCGATCGCCTGCTCCGCGCAGGCGGGTGTCGCATCCTGCAGCCGGATGTCATGCACGCGGGGGGTATCACCGAAGTCAGAAAGATCGCGATACTCGCCGAAATGCGTTATGTGCCGATTGCCCCGCACAATCCCGGCGGACCGATCGCCACGCTCGCCACGATGCATCTCGCCGCGGCACTGCCGAACTTTCTGGTACTGGAACAGATGGAGCAGGAACGCACGATCCGGGATCACCTGTCAACCCGACCGGTGCAGATCGTCAACGGTCACTTCGTGGTACCAAACGAGCCTGGGTTGGGGACGGACATCGATACCGAAAGAATCGCGGAATACCCGTTTCAGCCGCAGCCGCAATCAGGGATCCGTTCAACCGTCTGGCACTAACGGACGGAACTAACGGAACCTGTACGTAATGCGGCCGCGACTCAGGTCGTACGGGGTCAGCTCGACACGCACTTTGTCACCCGGGAGAATGCGGATGAAATGCTTGCGCATCTTGCCAGAGGCATGCGCCAGAACCTGATGGCCGTTCTCGAGTTCAACCTTGAACGTCGCATTGGGAAGGGCATCAACAACGTGCCCTTCAGTCTCGATCATGTCAGCTTTCGCCATAGCACCTCACTTCAAACAAAATAGAACGGCGAATTGCCGCGCAGCGCCGTGTCTTCGGTCTCTGCCGCTAACTCTATAGTATACCAGCCCGCCCCGAAATGCCCGTCCCGACAGACGCACGCAGGCATTCACGGTACACTCCTTTGTGCGGCCAAAGACCGTCTGTGAAGCGGGGAGAACTCGTGACCAGATCCAGTCGCGCAGACGATCCGGCAGAACGCTGGTTGAGTATCGACGCCGCCTGCAAGTATCTCGGCGTTGACCAGTCAACCCTGCGTCGCTGGAGCGACGCCGGACGAATCCCGGTATTTCGAACCCCCGGCGGTCATCGCCGATATCGTGAATCCGACCTGCAGGTAGCGCTCGGTTCCGCGACCTCGAGCCGCCCTGTCAGTCAGAAGGCCCTGACCCGGATGTCGATTTCCGCGTACGAACCGGGATACTTGCGTCAGGCGAAGGAGCGGAACTGGTACCGATCCTACTCGGATGAACAACTCCACGAGCTACGCATTCTGGGTCGGCGTCTGATCGATTTCGCCGTCCGCTCGACGAACGAGCTCTCTAAAGAGGAACTCCAGGACGTGTTCGATGAGGGGCGTCGGATCGGGCGTCGATACGGGACGATCAGTGCGGAGGCGGGACTTTCAGCAACCGACGCGGTCGAGGCGTTTCTGTTCTTTCGCTACCCGGTGTTTCAGTCGGTGACGCAGTTCTTTGAGGAAGAGCAGATGCCATCCCGCCAGGCGGTGCGGGCGTTCACCGACATCTGTCGCTTCATGGACGAAGTCCTCATCGCCACGATGTCCGCCCACGCTGACGCATTTGTCAGGGCACGATAGACTGAACGTTCCTGCGGTGGGCACATTCCGTGCGCATGCTGGATGCAGGCGTGGACCGTCTTCAGGCAGCGAGACTACAGATCGACACTTCGAGCGGAGTGGACAGGAGGCGCCGTGAGTGAAGAACGGGACGTGGTAAACCGCGAACTACTCGGGGAAGATACCAAGCCGTGTGCGCTCTGCGAGATTCCGAAACCAAAGTCATCGCTCATCCTGGTCTCGGGCGAAGTCATCGGCCTTATCGGAGGCGGAAACGTCGATATCTGTCCGGACTGTTACCGAACCATGCAGACCGGAGAAGTCGAACCGCCCGGGGACCCGGAGTTCTAGGTCTTGTCTCGTGATTCGGCCACGATGATCGCGGGACCGGTCATTGAACGATCGGTCCCGCTCCTTCGGAACAACTACCGCACCGCGCCGCGCGAGACGATTTTCCAGCTTTCGATTGATCCGTCCTCCCGGACAACGAACATCTCGTCCTGAAGGTTGACCGTCGGGCATACGTGGTTCGGGATGATCTCGATAACGTCACCGACCGCCAGCTTGCTGTCGCCGTT
>SKKR01000485.1 GCA_007123655.1 Thermomicrobiaceae bacterium | reverse complement strand
CGGGAAGTGATCGGGACGAAATCGAGGATCGCGCGTTATCAGGACGAAAGTCGCTTGACCGCTGATTCGATTCCGTGTTTGACTCGGAACATACGAACGGTTGGAACAAACGAATGGAAACGATAAATGAATGGTACGCCCCGCTGGTTCGTCCTGGTTCTGGTCATCAGTGCGATGGCTCTGGTGTTCGCCGCGTGTAACGGTGATGACGATGCGGACGATTTCGAGGTCGCCGATGATGCGGCTGTAGAAGAAGTGACAGAGGATCCGACACCAACTCCGGAGCCCGAGCCGACCCCGACACCGGATCCGACGCCAACGCCGGAACCAACCCCGACACCGACTCCCGAGCCCACCCCGACGCCGGAACCGACGCCGACACCGGAGCCGGCGATGAGCGACGACGACCTCGCCGGAATGGTGTTGACGCTTGAAGACATGCCAACAGGCTGGGTGACGATGTTCGACGATGACGATCTTCTCGATGAGGAGATCGAAGACGTACCTGCCGATGCCGATGAGCCGGCGGCGGGATTCTGTGACGCGCCGCCGCTCGAAGAGGAATTCGACGAAGTCGCCTCGGCGGACGCCGAGTTCATGCGCAGCGAATTCGGTCCGTTCCTGTTTCAGACACTGGCCCTGATGCAGGACGAAGAGGACGCGATCTCGGCCATGGAGTGGCTGAGGGAGGCGTTCGATTGCGAGGAGTGGGTCGACGAAGAAGAAGGTTTCGTATGGACCGCCACGCCACTGTCGTTCCCCGAGTTCGGGAACGAGACCTTTGCGACCCGCGCATCGACCGAAATCGAGTTCTTCACGATGGACATGGATCTCGTCATCATCCGAAGCGGCGCCTACATCATGTTGCTGCTGCACATGGACATTGGATCCGTCGACTCGGAACAGACGGAAGCGTTGTCGGAACTGGCCGTTGGCAAGCTTCCTGACTGACATCCACCCGCACGAGTCAGCGCCGCCCCCGGAAATCGTTCCAGGGGCGGCGTTTCGTTTTCTGACAACCTGTATTTCTCCTGTGATGTGCGGGAACGAAACGTCGCACCCTTTCGTTCCGTCAGGAGATTTTGCAACCCGCGTGCCAGACGAGCGCGTTCGCGAGAGCCAGGCGCGCAACCCTCGCCGCCGTGGAACGGCATGGTGCCTATAACACGGGGCCGCGACGGTTAACGCTGAAGGCTTCTGCAAGGAAATGACGCGAGACCGCTTTCACTTCACCCAGCCGCCGAGGATACCTAGGCGGCCTTCTTCCTGATCAACTTAGGCGCATCACGGTTCCGGTGTACGGTCAGGATCCTGTCATCTTCAAGAGACACGACGACCGTGACACCGTCAAGCCGTTCCAGCCATTCCCGATTCGCAGCCCAGTCAAGCCGATCTCGCTCTTTTCTGCCGAAAAAGCACTGAATTGCACCTGCGGCGTACTCGCGGCGACCGTACCTGGCTACGAACCGCATCTTTTCCGGTGAGACGTTTCGCTGATCCCCGCGCCAACGCGCGTGGGGCGATATGCTGTGCTTCAGAAAGGTGTTGCTGTTCTGTGCTGGCCTCCTTGTGAGTACTTCCAGTCACGGACAGTTTCCACGGACCCTGTGAAGCGGTTCTCGCGTCTTTCGCGATCGTCGCCGATACGCTGTTATTTGTCAACTTGCCCCGGTGACCGGCTCGACACGCCAGTGGGCAGGCATTCTGTCATACTTGGAGAGCGAGATTGAACAGGCATGTTCTCCCCGTACTCTTGGTCAGGACCGACCGCATCGCTTCAGGAGTCCGTGCCCGGGCGTTTCACCGCTCTGATTGCGCCTTTGTCAGGAGTCCTTCACGGACCCGGCCGGGGAGGGTATGTTGCATACGCACCTTACCGGAGAGTTTGAATAAATGGCCGATGGCCCGCTCGGACTCCTGAATATCATGGCCTTTCTGTCCGCGGCCGCGATCCTGTTCATCGCCTGGCAGGCATGGACCGCCCGGCCGCGCGTGTCCGGGGTCGAAGAACGTTTGACAACGCTCCCGCCAGGCGACCTTCACCCTGCCTACGCGGGCGCGCTTGCCTCCGGCCGGATCAACGACAACCAGATCGAGGCCGCAGTTCTCGAACTCATACGAAACGGCGCGATCGAGCTCGAGCCAGACAGCGACGAGCGCAGCAAGGTGCAGGTCCGGATCCTCGACCCGGATCGATCCAGCGACCCGATTGAGCAATGCCTGCTCGAGACATTGGAACGCCGGGCGTCCAGCGGTCTGATCAACTACCAGTCACTCACGCGCCTCCGCAACGACTGGGACACCGTTCGAACCGTGTTGCGTCGGGAAATGACAGGCCCGGGATGGATCAATCCTTCCATGGTGCAGACACGACTCCCGTTCACGCTGCCGGGTGTCCTGGGCGTGGCGTTCGCCGCAGCGCTCATGATCGCCGCGGTAACGTATGAGACGGGCTGGCCGGTACTCGGGGCGCTTGTCGTTGGACTGACTGGGCTGCTCGTGCTGACTGCCGGGAGCGTTGTGCCACAAACGACGAGAGATGGTGAACGGGCTGCCGTCCCCTGGCGCGGGTTCAGATCGGGCCTGGTCCAGGCCCGCGATGATGCGCACGGTACTCTGGATCTGGATCTCGTCTTCCCCTACATCGTTGCGATGGGCATGGCGGCCTCGTTCGACCGATACCTGCGACGGGCGAGCCAGTCCGGCTACATTCCGCAGTGGATCGGCAGGCGGTCACGCGTGCAGGAGTGGCCGGAAGGCTGGCACACGTACTGGATCGCGCTGCACACCGCCCTGGCACCGACCGATCCCATAAACACCACCGCACCGGCCGGATCGCCCTGGCGACGCGGGATCACCGGTGGACGATAATGCGCCGAACCGTGTGGTCTCTGCTACTGAAACGAGCACGCGGCATTGCCTCGGTGTTCCTGCTTACGCTTCTTCTGTTTCCAGCGGGACTGTTCGTCCCCGGCCCTGCACACGCGTTCGAAGGTGAGGACGGCTCAACCGGACTTCACGACACCGCCGGGGTTTTCAGCGATCAGGAACGCCGCGAGATCGAAGATGCAATCCGAGACGTCGAAGCAGCCGGCGCACCGACCGTCGTTTATCTGCGGCTTCTGCACACGGTGAGCGATCGAGCAGTCGAACACGGTCAGCGTCTCATGGAAGCTTGGGAGATCGAATCCGAACCCGGCGCTCGAGACGGGGTCGTCATCTTTTTCAATCTGGAGCCGGATGATCCGGATCGCGGCGAGTTCGGCATCGTCGCTGGCGAGACTCACTTCGAGGACGGTGCACTGCCGCAGTCTGAACTCGACCGCATTCAAGATCAGATGACTGACTTGCTCGTTGACGACCGCATGGCGGAGGCGATTGTGCTCGGGTTGGAACTCACCGCCCAGCGCCTTGATGCGGGACCTCCAGAGCCGACTGCGCTGGAGCGTGTGCTTGACGTTGTCGCGAGCGGTCCAGTCAGCATCCTGAACCTCGTCTCCTTCGGCCTCGCCGCGATCATCGGAACGATCGGCTGGCGGACCTGGCGGGATCGCCCCCGCGCGCCTCACATCCACCAGGTGAGATCCACCCAGCCGCCCGCCGACGAAGAGCCGGGAGTGGCCGGAGCGCTCGTGGCAGCCAACGTCGACCCGAACCAGATCGAGGCCACGATCCTCGCGATGGCAACTCGTGGCGCGCTGGTGTTCGAGCCGGATCCGGATCGCGATGAACAGCTGCAGGT
>SKKR01000064.1 GCA_007123655.1 Thermomicrobiaceae bacterium | reverse complement strand
TCAAAGTCAGTTTCTGGCGTGCTATCATCCTCTTGCGGATCGGTGGCCGGGGTGTCGTCTGTTTCGTCTCGTGACGCGGTTGCGCAGGCAGCAATCAACGGAAGCGCGGCGAAGCCGAATGCGCCACCGGCCATAGACCGCACCATCGTGCGGCGAGAGAATCGTCGTTGAAACACGATCAACTCCTCATCCTTTTTGGCTGTCTATTTCAACAGTCCACGATCACGTGTTTGTATCGCTGATCTCGCTGATTTTCGCCGGCCGGCCGCAACGATCCAGCAACACACCTAATCCCGAGTGAATTAGTCGGGATTAGGATACGAGTCGGCTTCATTGCTGTCAAGAAATTGTCCTGAGGGGTTTCCACAGGGATTTGCGAATCTTGCGGACCGGAGATTCAGCGGTTATTTATGGACCCGCCCTCCCTGGAGAGGCAGGGGCCGGTGGCAGGCCGAACGTTGAGAGCGCGCCGTCCGTGAGCAGGAGGGCGCAGAAGATGATCCCCACGGCGAATTGGGTCGAACCCAGGTTGACGTCTCCCGAGTATCGACCGACAGCCATCGCAACCAGGAGTACCAACACCAGCTTTCCGAGACCCAGCAGGCGGGCGAGTTCGCCATCTCGCTGCCACGCTTCGAACGCCGCGGTAACTCCCATACCGATCAACCAGGCAGCCACGGCGCGCGCTGTCAGTGGCGTGAGTTCCCATGACCAGATTGATTCCGCGATCGCTGGCACAAGAAACAGCGCGATACCTGTCGGAATCAGGACCGCCGACTGAATCAGTGACAACACGCGGAGGCCTTCCGGCATCTGTCCGCCAGGGCCTGGTTGAATTCGCCCCGGTCGACCGTGACGGCGTATCACGAGCAATGCAGCGACGGGAAACAGGACGTAAATGCCGATCCAGATCCAGCCAAGCGGGTTGTCCAGATGAAACCGGTCCACGTGGATCAACGTCGCGATGAGGGTAAGTACAGTGAACGTGACGATCCCCGGAAGAACAGCTGCCGCGCGGTTCCAGCTTGACGATCGCCATGCGGAAAACTGGAGTATCGCGGCGGACCAGTACGCGGCGCCCATAAACGCGGCGGTTACTGGCGGATTGATCGTCCAGGCGAAGAAGCGATCCGTATGTTCTGTCAAGACGAACAGCGAGAACCCGGCGAGCACGACGAGCACGCCGGCGATCAAGAACAGCATTCGGGATGCCGACGTCATGCGGTCATCAATTGGCGTCGAACGTTCATTCATTCTGTCACCGCGTCACTTTCCCTGCGTATTTCCGCTTTGTCATCGGACGAGTGGCCCCGCAGGCGAATACGAACCAGCCTGATCGGAGTCGAGAGCCCGCGAAGCGAGATGGAGAATGGATCCATCTCCAGGTTTTCCCGATCGAGGTGCGCTCCAGCGTCGTCGAGAACCGCTGCGCTCGTGACGATCTCCCCACCGTGCGCCTCCCGCTGCGCTCGAGCGGCAATGTTTACCGTGGTTCCGAAATAGTCCAGTCGATCATTCAGGGTCACCAAATATGCCGGACCGGCGTGGACACCCACCTTCAGCAGCCGGGATGGATCGGCAAGGCCGCCCGTGTCAAACTCGAACATCGCCCGTTGCACCTCCGTGGCGGCCCGAATGGCCGAAAGGCCGTCGGGAAACGCGCCCATGACCGCGTCTCCTATCGTCTTGACTGTCGTTCCACCCGCGTGGTCGATCGCCCGTTGCACAAGCGCGAAATGGTTGCTGACCAGACGGAACGCATTGGCTTCACCCGCCCGTTCATACAGCGCCGTGGAACCAGCAAGATCGGAGAAAAGGAGTCCGATGCGGGTGACGGCAAGTTCGACTCCCGGCGCGAGCGCCTCACCGGAAAACAGCGCGTTGAACCCCGGCACAAGCAGGGTTTTGCTCGGGGTGGTTGCGGTGTCAGACCAGTGAGCGTCATCGATAGCAATGGTGACGTCCGAATCCACCTCGTTCGCAAGGCGCAGCGAGACCTCTCCGGACCTGACTTCGATGCGTGCCGGTTCCATGTGGTCACGGTGGATCTGAAGACCGGGTTCCTTCGGGTCGGTGTCCGTCCGCGCCGTGACGCGGGCAACGCCCTTGCTCTGGGGCGAGCGGACGATGTACGGGCCGTCCACGAGATCCAGTTGCCAGGATCGTCGCTCATTGGGAAGCAGGGTGCTCTGAGCCAGGCGGTGCGGCGTATTCATCGGATTGCCGATACAGTACGTGCCGATTCGCAGGTCCCGGACGGCACTGCTGGGATAGAATCGCGCTTCGATGCCTTCGTCCACGCTGGCCGCAAACGGGAGATTGCAGGCGGCACAGTAGCCGGTGACCTCGAGATCGCGCAGGCGGGCGGCGTCCGCTTTCACGCCCCGGCAGCTCGGACAGAGGAACTCCCAGCGCATCTCCAGGAGTCCTTCGACCGTCGCCTTGAGAAATGTCTGCACCGTTTCCGTTTCGTCCGTTCCCCACTCCCTGGCAAGCTCCAGTGGGCGCATTCCGGCAACCGCTTCGTCTCCAGACTCCATGATCATGCGCCGGATGCGCTCGGCGACGCTCTGAGAACCTCCGCTGTCGTTCAACCTCGCGAGACATGACTCAATGGACTCCGTTCGGAGATCTCTCACGTCTGGCCCGAGGGACGGAAACGGATCGAAATGCCGGCCGGACAGGAACTCGCTGATATCCTGATACTGCCGGATTGCCTTACGCGTTGTCCGTGGCGCGAGCCAGAGCGAGATCCAGGGACGGACCAATCGCCAGCGGGGATTGAACTCCCCGAACACGGTGACCTTCGTGCCGTCGGAACGCTCTTCAAGCCTGACGCCGCCGAAAAAGCGCGTGATTGGGCCGTAGTCGTACTCGCGCAGAACGGTGTAATACTTCGGGCGTTGCCACTCGAACGGGAACTCGCGCCAGCGAGCGTAGAGCATGCCGAGCCGCCGGTACTCTCCAATGACGAGTTCGCCACCTTCCGGGCGGGGAAGTCGTTGAAACGCTGCCGGAGGAAGACCGACTGCGCGGTCCATCCGGTTTGCATCAGCAACGAACGGCCAGAGGTCAGTCGCCGGATGTGGCAGCGTGATCGACTCAGTCGCCACGACCGGGCTGGACTGAGCGTCTTTCAGGTTCACAGCAACGGACCAATCAATCTCGCAACGCCCACTAGCGGCGGAGCGGCAATGACACCGTGAACGTTGTTCGGCCGGGCTCGGAATCTACCGCTATTCGTCCACCGTGACGATGCACGACGATGTTGTGTGAGATGTGGAGCCCCAGCCCGGTTCCGACTCCAACAGGTTTCGTTGTGAAGAACGGTTCAAACACCCGATGCTTCTGGCCATCCGGGATTCCTGGACCGGAGTCAGTCACCTCGACAGTAATCAACCCGGACTCGGAGTGGCTGGAAACGCGAAGTGTTCCCGTGCCGTCCATGGCGTCAATCGCGTTGTCGATCAGATTGGTCCAGACCTGGTTCAACTCCGCGGTAAACCCGTCCAGGTTTGGCATATCCGGCTCAAGATCAAGCTCCAGCGCGATGCCACGAAGCTTGTGTCCGAGCATTACCAGCGTTGATTCGATGCCATGGTTGATGTCGACTGGGCCGGACGGCGCCTGGTCCATGTGGCTGTAGGCCTTGACCGAGCTTACGACGTCGGAGATCCGTTCGGCGCTGAGCGTCAGTTCAATGGCCGACTGGCTTACGTTCGCGTCTGTTGCGAGCCAGGAGATGACATGG
>SKKR01000098.1 GCA_007123655.1 Thermomicrobiaceae bacterium | reverse complement strand
CTGGCCGGTATCGCGCTCTTCGGCGTGGTGCTCGACGTCAACGCGCTCTCATTGTTCGTGGTCAGCGTGCTCTTTCTGATGGCACTCGGTGGGCTCGGTCTTGTCGTTTCGGCGATAGGGTTGCTGGCGCGTCAGTCGAACGGGCTGTCGAATCTTCTGTCCCCGCTGGTGCTGCTTTTCGGCGGTATCTACTTTCCGGTTTCGGAGCTTCCGACGGTGCTGCGAATCATTGCCCGGATGCTGCCGCTCGGCTACGCAACCGAAGCGCTGGCGTTAAGTACGCTCGAGGCGACCCCGCTCGATGAACTGCTCCATCTGCTCGTGCCGCTGGCCGGATTCGCTGTCGTTACGCCGGTTCTGGGATACCTGGCGATCCGCTGGGTGGATCGAATAGTCCGGGTGCAGGGGAATCTCGATCTCTATTGACCGTCGGCGGGTTCCTGCCAGCCTTCTTCCCCGACGAGCGGAACGAACCGGACTGGTCCGAGGTTGAACTCCCGTAACTCGTCATTCCACCGCTCGTACACGATCAGGTCCTGCTCCTCGGCCTGGCCGATCGGAATGACGATCCGGGCGCCGTTCTTCCGGGAGAGCTGCTGTTCGAGGGACCTTGGCAGATGTGGTGCCGCAGCGGTAACAATTATGCCGTCATACGGCGCGCCCGGTTCCCAGCCCTTGCTGCCATCTCCGACCACGACCTCAACGTTCGTGTACCCGAGATCTTCAAGTTGCGCTCGCGCTGCTGCCGCCAGGCGCTCGTATCGTTCCACGGTGACCAGCGATTCGGCGAGTCTCGCGAGGACCGCGGCCTGATAGCCGGATCCGGTGCCGATCTCGAGCACACGTTCCCCGCCTGAAAGATGCAGCGCCTGCGACATCAGCCCCACGATGAGCGGCTGGGAGATCGTCTGGCCCTCTTCGATCGGTAGTGCTCGGTTTTCCCAGGCCTGATCACGCAGGTCGGGACGAACGAACGACTCCCGAGGTACCGCCGCGATTGCAGTGAGAACCCGTCGATCACGGACGCCCGACTGATTGATCTCGCTGAGAAGGCTTTTGATTCGTTTTGTCCGTTCATCGGCCATCATCGCCCCAGTTCATCGATCGGAAACGCCCTGACTGGCCATCCATTCTAAGCGATAGCCAATCATCCACTTCTTCAGAGGTGATGTCCATCCTTTCTTGACATTGTCTTAAGCCCGCCTCTATGATTCGAATGGATCTGCGTCGTGATCACGCCAGAGGCATGCGCGACGAAGTGCCGCAACGTGATCCGGCCACATTTCCCGCGAACATTAACAATTGACGGTGCGTAAGAGACGAGGAGCGTAAAGTATGGAGTTGTTAATCTCCATTGTCGCTTCGCTCGTGGTAGGGGCTCTTGCTGCCGGTGGAACTTACTTCTACATGATGAACCGCTCGTCTTCAGCCGTGCATCGCGCAAGGCAGGAGTCGGAGCGGATCATAGAGGAAGCGAACGCCAGCAAGCGAGAGATGGTCCTCGAAGCGAAGGACGAGGCGATCCGGATCCGGAACGAAGTGGATCGCGAGCAGCAAGAGCGGCGCAAAGAGATGGATCGCCTCGAGCATCGGCTGCAGAACAAAGAAGAGCAGATCGATCGCCGTCTCGAGTCCTTCGAAAAGCGCGAGCGAAAGTTGCAGCATCGCGAACGGGAGACTGAAGAGGCCCACCAGCAAGTTGAACAACTGCTGGGCAAACGGCAAGAAGAGATCGAACGCGTTGCGCAGCTGACAATGGAAGAAGCGCGTGCTCTCGTTCTGGAACAGGGCGAGCACGAGGTCCGCGAGCTGATGAACCGGCGGGTTCGCGAGCTCGAACAGGAAACCAAGGAAGAAGCAAACCGGCGGGCGCGCGAGATACTGGCGACGACGATTCAACGCGTGGCGCCGGACTACGTGGCGGAGACGACCGTCTCGGTTGTCCCGCTGCCGAGTGATGACATGAAAGGCCGAATCATCGGTCGCGAGGGCCGGAACATCCGTGCACTCGAACAGGCGACCGGCGTCGATCTCATTGTCGATGACACGCCGGAAGCCGTAACGCTTTCGTCGTTCGACCCGGTGCGCCGGGAAATCGGACGGCGAGCACTGAGCAAACTGCTCCAGGACGGCCGTATCCATCCAGCGCGTATCGAAGAGGTCGTCACGAAGACACGGTCAGAGGTTGAGCAGATCATCCGGGAAGAGGGCGAGAAAGTCGCCTATGAGGCCAACGTTCAGGGCCTGCATCCGGATCTGGTCAAGCTTCTGGGCCGGTTGAAATACCGAACGAGCTACGGGCAGAACGTTCTTCATCACTCTCTGGAAGTGTCATTGATCGCCGGCGCGCTGGCTGCCGAGCTGCAAGCCGACGTCAATGTCTGCAAGACCGCGGCGCTGCTCCACGATATCGGAAAGGCCGTCGACCACGAGGTCGAAGGTCCACACGCGCTGATCGGCGCCGATATCGCACGCAGACTGGGACGGTCAGCGAAGATCGTTCACGCGATCGCCGCACATCACTTTGAAGAAGAACCTCGAACCGTCGAAGCGTTTATCGTGGCAACCGCGGATGCGATCAGCGGTGCCCGGCCTGGAGCCAGACGCGAGATGGTCGAGCAGTACATCAAACGGCTGGAGGCGCTCGAGGGCGTTGCCAGTTCGTTCTCCGGCGTCGAAAAAGCCTATGCGATCCAGGCTGGTCGTGAGGTCCGAATCCTGGTGGCGCCGGATAGCGTAGACGACCTTGCGGCGACCCGGCTTGCCCGGGACATCGTCAAGAAGATCCAGGAGAGTCTGGAGTTTCCCGGCCAGATCAAGGTGACCGTCATCCGGGAAACCCGGGCGGTCGAATACGCAAGGTAGGACCGAGCGAAGAGACGCACCACCGAAATGGAATACCGGCCCGGGCATGTGCCCGGGCCGGTATCCTTGTGCCGTCTCCCGCGATAGGGGGTTCTGTGGTTCGACAATTCTTGTGGTCATCCCGATCAATGTTGACGCGTATGCATCAGTGTGGTAACTCTTTTGACGCTACCGTGCCTGTACCTGTTGCAGGTCCCGGTGCACCGGGAGGTAAGGGGGATTGGGGTTGACACTGGATGCTGGTCCGGTCTCTAACCCTGTAACGATCACCAACCAGAACGGGTGAGTCCTTCCCGGCAGGTGAGGCTCGAATGGTGCTGAACAATTCCGGCCTGGGGAGTGTCCGGAACAAATCAGCATGAGTGGCGGAACATTCAGGTTTACAGCGCGGCTTTCGCCGCCCAGGTATGGAGGAGCAGGATGGACCGGTTCTTCAGCAAGCTCGATCTGCGCGACATCAAGATCGAACCAGACGCGAAGTTCCCTCCGGAAGAAGACGGTTACGCAACCACTGAAGACTCCCTGACTGACCACACCGACGGCGCCGCTGACGCTCAGGCCGCAGTCGCCACCGAGCCTGTCACGACTGATGTCGTTGACGAAGCCACGGTAGCCGACGGCGAGCGCGGCGAGGTCCTGAAAGTTTCGGCTCGCTCCCGGCCGAGCGCGGTTGCCGGGGCGATCGCCGGCGTTGTGCGGGAGTCCGGACGGGCTGAAGTCCAGGCGATCGGCGCCGGGGCCACCAACCAGGCCGTCAAGGCGGTTGCGATTGCCCGGGACTATCTTGAAGAGACGGGCATCGATTCGGTCTGCCTGCCCGCATTCATTGACGTTACGATTGACAACGAGGATCGGACCGCGATCAGATTGATCGTCGAGCCTCGTTAGCCGTCT
>SKKR01000515.1 GCA_007123655.1 Thermomicrobiaceae bacterium | reverse complement strand
GGCGGGAGACCGCGCGGGTCTAGCTTGAGTCGCGGGCATCGTGCGTGATGCCCGGGCGCGCCTGCCTGAAACAGGACAATCGTACCCATCCGTTATGAACGGACTTCGCGGCGATGGTGCTAGAATCGCTCGTGGTCGGATTCGGGACTTATGGGACGGAAGGGTATGAATTGGAAGGCTCCTCAGGACGCGCGATGCACTCGATACCCGGCTTGCTGCTCAGCCGCCGCCGGTTTCTGCGGACCGCGGTACTGACCGCGGGCCTCGTTGCGATTCCGTCACTAGCCGCGTGTGGCGGGGACGATGACGGTGATGACGAAGCCGGCGAGGTCACGGATGACAGCGGGGACGACTCATCCGAAGATGATGCGCTCACGGAAGCGATGGAGCAGGCGGAAGAAGAGACGGATGTCGAGCTGGACGCGCTCGACGACGACGGTGATGACGATCGCTCGTTTCCGGACGACTTCCCCGATGATATTCCCCTCCCGGATGACAGTGAGATCGTGAGCGACATGTCCTACAGCCGGGACGATGAGCGCGAGATCTACATCGGGTTTGTCAGCCACCAGGAACGCATGGAGATGATCGAGACGTACTCCTCCGCGCTCGACGCCGCCTACGAGATCGACGACGAGTACATCAACGAAGAGCTGGAAACCGCGCAGTGGGACTTCCACGGTGGTGACTGGGAATGGGCGAGAATTCAAATCTCGGACCCGCACGCCGATGAAGAAGCCGAGTTTCAGGTGCTCGTAATTCTGCGGAACTACCAGCCCTGAGGAGTAGACTCAGCGAACCGAACGGTCTGGAGCCGGGCGCGTCAGCCCGGCTCATTCACTTAATGCGGGCGTCACTCGGCGACGTGCCGGCGAGTTCACGGTCCGACGCATTCGGGGTTTCATAACCAGAGTCTGAACGCCAGAAATTTGAACGGGTTGTGGGGCGGCACGGGATGGGCCCGCGGGTTTCCGCCCTCCGGCCGGAGTGAATCGGAGCCTGCAGATGGTGGAACCTGTTCAGACGCCGGAATCAGGGGATTCCAGAGAAGCACTGCTCGCGTGGCTGCTTGACTCCGATCCGTCGATTCGCTGGCAGGTCATGCGGGACCTGATGGATCAACCGGATCAGGTTTTTGCCCGGGAACGCGCCCGGATCGCCACCGACGGGTGGGGCGCGAGGCTCCTCGAGATGCGAATGCCGGATGGCAACTGGTCAGACGAGACGTTCCCAGGGCCCGGAATGGGCAACACGTTCGCGCTGGTGTTGCTGAAAGACTTGGGGCTGGAACCGCACTGCCCGCAGGCCAGGGGCGCCATCGCCGCGATTCGGGATGGGTTTACCTGGGTCTGGCACGGCAACCGGCCGTTCTTCGAAGGCGAGACCGAGCCGTGTATCAACGGGCGCGTGCTGGCAGTCGGTGCGTACTTCGGCGAGGCGAGCGAGCGCCTGGTGGATCAGTTGCTCGAGGAACAGCTGCAGGACGGTGGATGGAACTGCGAAGCGCCGGACAGTCACCGGTCTTCGTTTCACACCACCATCAATGTTCTGGAAGGACTGCTGGAATACGAGCGGGTCTACGGTGCGTCATCCCCTGTTACCGACGCCCGTGCCCGCGGGCAGGAGTATCTGCTTGAGCGGAGGATGTTCCGCCGGCTGTCAACGGGTGAGGTGGTGAATCCCGAATGGCTCAGGTTTTCGTTCCCGCCGACGTACCACTATGATGTCCTCCGTGGCCTGGATTACATGCGCGCGGCCGGCGTCGAGTACGATGATCGTATGGCGGAGGCGATTGCGCTCGTGGACAACAGGCGCGGCCCGGATCGCCGCTGGCCAATGGAGTTCCTGCATCCGGACCGGTTCCCGCTCGAGATGGAACCCGAGACGAGCGCCGCGAGTCGCTGGAACACGCTCCGGGCGCTGCGCGTACTGGATCGGTATGCTCCGGGCGCCTGACCTCTTTCTCAAGGTTGGGTCTCCCGGATGACGCCAGTTCGGGGCGACTCTCCCGCAAAGTTATGACACGTCAGGATTCGGGTGGTATAAGGGGGCTGAACGCACGAGCGATTATCATCCGAAGGGACTGACGCGTCATGGCACTTGTGTCGTTCGATATCACCCGCCAGCAGGATTACGAGAACGGTGCCAGTTTCGCTGAAGCCGGCCCGTATCGACGGATCGACGGTATCGCCCACTACGCAGTCGATCCCGACCATCCGGCGAACCAGCACATCGTCGATCTGAAGCATTGCCCGCGCGATGAAAACGGCCTGGTCCGGTTCTCGGGCGATCTCACCCTGCTCGTACCCGCGAAACCGGAACTTGCCAGCCGTCGTCTCTTCGTGGAGCTTCCGAACCGCGGGCGAAAGCTCATCCCAAGGTACGTCCACCGCTCATCAGAGGAGCCGGGCGCCGGAGATCAGATCCCGCCGGGTGACGGGCTACTGCTGCGGCACGGGTACATCGTCGCCTGGGTAGGCTGGCAATGGGATGTCTACCGCAGCGACGCGCTCATGGGGCTCGATGCCCCCGAGGCTCAAGGGATCTCCGGCACCACGCTGGTTCGCTTTCAGCCCAACAGTCGCGTGAACGCCAAGCTGCTGTCTGATCGGGTACACCAGCCGCTCCCCGCGGCCGACGTCAACGACCCGGACGCAACCATGATGGTTCGTGACTCCGAGCTTGGGGATCCGCGGGTCATCCCGCGAGAGTCGTGGCGATTCGCCCGCGATGACAACGGTACACCGGTTCCCGATCCCGAGTACATGTATTTCGAAGATGGTTTTGAGCCGGGGAAGGTGTACGAGGTTTCCTATCGCACCGAGCGGGCGCCGGTGGCCGGCGCCGGGCTGATTGCCGCGCGCGATGCCGGGTCGTTCCTCAGGCACAGCGCGGCATCGGACAATCCGTGCGCCGGTCTCATTGATCATGCCTACGGGTTCGGGATCTCCCAGACCGGGCGCATGCTCCGACATTTCATCTACCTGGGGATGAACCTCGACGAGCAGAACCGTCAGGTCTACGACGGCCTCCTGCCGCATGTTGCCGGCGCCCGGCGGGGGGAGTTCAACCATCGGTTTGCCCAGCCGTCCGTGCAGAATACGCCCGGGTTCGGGCACCGGTTCCCGCATGCGGACGAGCCGACCACGTATCCCGATGCGGGTGAATCGGCCGGTCTGCTGGATCGGCAGCGTGTACTCGGCGGGGTCCCGTACATCGTCTGGACGAATTCGTCGGCGGAGTACTGGCGGGGCGATTGTGCCTTCCTCCACATGGATCTCAATTCGAGCCAGGATCTCACGCCCGCGCCCGAGACCCGCATCTACGCCTTCGCGGGAAGCCAGCACGACCCGGGGAAGATCCCGCTGACGGACATCAACACCAACACCGGGTCGCGCGGCAGGTACGGATTCAACGCAAACGATTACACCCCGCTGCTGCGGGCGGCAATCATCAACCTGCATCGATGGGCGGCCGAAGGTGTCGAACCGCCGGACAGCTACTATCCCAGGCTTGCGGACGACACCGCTGCGACCGAGGAAGCCGTGATCGAGCGCTTCCCGGAATTGCCCGGACTCTATCGCCCCGATACGCGCTACCTGCGAAAGTTGCCGCGAGTCGATCTCGGGCCCGACGCAGATCGCGGTATCGGCGTCTTTCCGGCGAGTCTCGGCGCGACGTTTCCGGCAATGGTCTGGGACGTAGATCCAGACGGCAACGAGAACGCACCGGTCATGCTGCCAGACCTGCAGTATCCCGTT
>SKKR01000447.1 GCA_007123655.1 Thermomicrobiaceae bacterium | reverse complement strand
ACCGCATTCACGGGGTTCGCGTGCTCCTCTCCGGCGTGGGCAAGGGCGCTCGATGTCATGGAGAGCGACAGGGCGAATGCCATCATTCCAGCGAGCGCGATCGAACAGGAGCGCATCACAGCACGTATCTCCTTTCCCCGGAGGGTCAACTGAACAGCATCACAATCGGCAGGGAGATGCCAGTGCCGATGAGCAGGATGCCGAGCGGCCGGCTCAGGTGCTTGCCCCACGGGACGTTCTTCTCGATCCCCATGACCACACCGAGCAGGAACATCCACGCCAGATTTCCGTGACCCACCGCAAACATGAGCAGCATCAGCGACCAGCAGCAGCCGATACAGTAGATTCCGTGATGCAGTCCCAGGCCGAACGACTCCGCCCGTGGAGACCGGCCGCGCCAGTGTCCCATCACGAAACTGTAGGGCGAACGGCACTCGTCCAGGCATCGATACTTGAGATCGGTGAACTGATACACACCCGCCAGAAACAACGTTCCAGCCGAAATGAGCCAGGCGTTGGCCGTAAGCCAGGCACTTCGATCGACGAGCATATGCAGTCCCCAGTCCCCCAGATGCACCACGAGTCCGAACCCCGCCCAGACGCCGATGTATCCGGCAAGCAAGAGAACGATCAGTTGCGTCGACTCATCCTTCTTACGGACGATTCCCCGGAAGAGCGTGATCAATGGAAAGGTCGTTGGGAGCATCATTGCGACGACCATCAGCGTCCATCCAAGGACAAAAAGCGGCATCACGGTCGGGATCTGCATTACCGAGACCGCGCCGAGATAGTCGTGGTCCAGGTAGCGCCCATGCGGAGACCGATCCCAGAGCCAGAGACTGAACCAGGCCAGCAGAACCAGCCCGCTCATGACCACGAGAAACGGGATCTGACTCTGCTCTTGTGGCTTGGAAAATGCCGACATCGATAACCTCTTGACTTCCCGCCGGAACGAGTGGGAGGCGCCAGCGCGCCTCCCGTCCCGATCGACCGGTCTACGCCTCGAAGGCGAACGTGCCCTGGATCGCGTTGTGTCCCTGAAGGGCGATGTCCTTCAGCCCGTACTGTGAACTGTTCCGGGTGTAGTGCGAGGCCTTCGCAACGTACGCCGGCGAGCCCGGGATAGTCGAGAAGACACTCTCGTTAAGGGTGGTGATATCCCCGGCCGGTCCGATGTAGGGAGCCATCTCCGAATCCACGACGGATCCGATTCTGAGCGTTCCCTTTCCGTCAACGACTTCGAACCGGATCGGGGTCTGTTCAACGGCCACAACCTCGCCTACGAGTTGCGCGACGTCCGCCAGTGGACCGCCATACTCCCCCGTAAAGGCTTTCAGAATGGCATCGCGCTGTTCCGCCGTCGCGTCTTCGTCCACGAAGGCAACAACCTTCCAGTTGCCATCCAGCACGTTGCCGGGGATGTGGCCGATGATTGCGAAGGTATGGCCCGAAACGTCCACCCCGTCTACGCTGCCCCGGTCAATGTGGTACGCCACCACCGAGTCACAGGTCCCGTTGTCCGGCATCTCTCCAATCCAGCACGGGCAGAGGACCTCACAGTTGCAGACCTCGAGCAATCGCCCTTCCAGCTGATAGGCCATCGCGTTCCTCCTTTCTCGAAGGAAACGAGTGGGGTGCGCGTCGCCGCGCCCGTCCACACTCTGAATGTTGTCGATGAACACACGATAGCCAGAAGGCACGAGAAAGACATCCCGGAAACCACCGAGTTATCCGGTGCGGGACTACCGAATTTTTTCCGGAGATTTTTCGGGGCGATCACGCATCTGTATTCTGGGGTTCCCTGGCTAACAGCCCGTGTTCCAGCGTCCAGGCCACGATCTGAGCACGGGAATCGAGCCCCAGCGTTGAGAGGATCGCGGACACATGGCTTTCCACGGTGCGCTCGCTGATGCTGAGCCGGTCGGAGATCTCCCGGTTCGTGCACCCGGTCGCAATAAGCGCCGCCACCTCGCGCTGACGCCTGGTCAGCCCTCCGAAGGCTCGTTTTGCTGCCTGCAGTTCAGTGGCCGGAGAATGGACTGGAAGTTGACTCAGCGCGTTCGAGCGAAATCGCGCGCGCAATGCTCCATCGTTCAGCGAGTTCGTGATTTCGTCGATGATTCGTCGCGCCCGTGAGAACGCATGCGCCGCGTCGTCTGGGTTACCGGTGCGCTCGTTGAGCACACCCAGAAGCCGGTGGCATCTCCACTCGTACGATCTCGCGCGCTGTGCGACCGCAACCGCGTTCGCGGCATTGATCCATCCTGACGCATCATCGAACCGCTCGATGTCAATGAGCGCGCGGGCCCTCAGTAGTGCGAACGCCACGGGTGGACGGTCTGGCGAGTAGCGCGGTATGCCGGAGAGGACTGTGTCTACAACAGCCAGTGTCCGGTCAGGGTTGCCACAGGCAAGCTCCAGTTCAGCCAGCGTTGCGCTCGCCTGCAGCCGGGCGAATGTCGGAGACTTAGCGTCCGCCACGAACGAGGTTTCAAGCTCGGCGCGGGCGTTTTCGCGGTCTCCCAGGTGAAGATGGGCGCGAGCGAGATACGCCGACGTGCATCGGATCCAGAATCCTGACGCCACGTCATGCGCCAACGCGTTGGCCTCCTCAAGATACGGTCTCGCCGACTCCGGATCAAGGAGGTCGAGCAGAAGGGCTCCGTAGACGAGGCTGGCCTTCGTCGACCACTGGCGATGGCCGATGTCCCGGGCGCCGGACATGCAGGCTTGCAGCTCGTCAATCGCCCGCTGATACTCGCCCCTCGGCGCAAGGCAGGACCCCAGCCTGCTACGGGCGTAGATCTCTCCCGCCCGGTGATGAATCTCGGACGCGATGCTGGCCGCCTGCTCGTTCAGGGCGATTGCGTCGTCCAGCGTCGTTCGCGCGGGAGCCATCGTTTCCGTCATATAACTGGTGCCGCAATGTGTGACGTTGGCCAGTCCAGACGAAAGAGACTGCCGGTGATCCAGGCTCCGGAACAGATCGATCGCCCGGTCGAAGTGATCGATCGCATCGACCTGGCTTCCGCCAATCAGATGCGCCATGCCGAGCAAGTCCTGGGTGGCGGCGATGCCCGCATTATCTCCGGACGACTCGAATATCCGGAGCGCCTGCGAGTGAAGATCGATGGCCTGTCCGGGATCGTCGTTGTTCAGATGCCAGTTTCCAAGGCGATTGAGACTGTGCCCCAGTAACGATTTGTCATCCGATTCCCGGACCAGTTCCAGCGCCCGCTCCGCATACGCTCCGGCGCGCTGATAATCGCGGCCAGCCCACAGTTCGGCGAGACGCATGAGCGCGTTCCACTCATCCGCGGTCTGTCCTGATTCGGAGCTGAGGTGGAGCGCACGCTGGTAGTCATCCCGGGCGGCTTCGAAGTTCCCGCAGACCTCATTTGCCCAGCCCCGAAGACGGTACGCCTCCGGGCGATTCTCCGGGGAAAGCGTGTGCTCCCCGGCCAGCGCTTCTCGGAGATGATCGATTACCGCGTACGGCGCATAGTGACGCCTTGCCTGCTCCGCGGCGCGATAGTGCCAATCCGCGGCGCGAGGATCCGCGGCGAGCTGAAAGTGGGAGGCCACCATGGCAGGTTCGTCATTACCCCGTTCGATGATCGTGTTTCCGATTTCACGGTGCCGTATTCGTCGCAACGGAAGCGAAAGCGTCGCGTAGAGCGCTTCCCGCACGAGCGCGTGCCGGAACCGGAGACGATCGCTGTACGGGGACTCCTCGACGAAACCGAACTCGAGCGCAAGTTGAACGACCCGCGCGAGCTCGTT
>SKKR01000199.1 GCA_007123655.1 Thermomicrobiaceae bacterium | reverse complement strand
CGGTGACCGTTGGCCGGTTACTTCAGATCTTCGAACTCCGCCCGGCATTTCATCTGCCGGTGACACGTCCGACGATCTCCGACGGCCCGCTCGATCTTTACGCCCGGCCCAATCCGGGCAACCGCCTGCTAATCGGCGCGAGACACTATTTCGACGAGCCGCGGAAGCCGGACGAGGTGGACCTGATTCCGGATCAGGGGACACTCCGGGATACCCGCGATCGCTACGAGCGCCTGAACCCCTCGACCAGGAACGCCGCAATCCACCACGCGTGGGCCGGAATCGACGGCGATACGCCGGACTTTCAGCCGATCGTCGGCCCGACGCCCGGCGTGAACGGACTCTTGACTGCGGTTGGCTTCAGCGCGCACGGTTTCAAGCTTGGCCCCGCTATCGGCCGGCTCCTCGCCGAGCAGATCGTCCACGGCACGTATCGCACCCAGGAAATTTCCCGGCTCGGGTTCGAGCGGCTGACCAGCGGAGACCTGTTTCCACCGGGTTACAAACAGATGGGCGCGTGAACCAGGCGCCTGACGAGCGCTTAAGTCATCAGAGGAACGTTACAGAGGAGCAAAGGTTGATGGAAACAGCGGATGTCGTCGTCATCGGAGCCGGCGCGAACGGAACAAGCACCGCGTATCACCTCGCAAGAGCCGGGGTGAAGAACATCAAGGTGCTTGAAAAGGACCATCTCGCGGCCGGAGCAACCGGGAAGAGCGGGGCGCTCGTGCGGATGCACTACACGAACGAGCATGAGACTCGCTTGGCGGTCGAAAGCTTCAAGTACTTCGAGAACTGGTCGGATGTCGTCGGTGGTGAGTGTGGGCTGAACCAGATTGGCCTGTTCGTCTTCACTCCGCCGGAACACTACGATGATCTGGAAGCCAATGTCGCCATGCAGAGGGAAGTCGGAGCGGAGACGTATCTCCTGACGGCGGAGGAAGCCGCGGAGATCGATTCCTCCGTGTCGTTTGACGACGTCACGCACGTCGCGTACGAACCGCGATCCGGTTACGCGGACCCGAACGCGACCGTGTACTCGTTTGCCCGGGCTGCCATGACGCTCGGTGTCGATTTCAGGTTCGACACGCCGGTTACACGATTGCTCACGGACGGTGACCGCGTCAGCGGTGTCGAAACGCCCAATGGAGTTATCGAAACGTCCACGGTCGTCGTTGCCGCCGGTGCCTGGGCAAACAAGCTGTTTCATCCCATCGGCATCAGGCTGCCGCTGGAACCACGCTACGCGCGGGTCAGCGTCTTCCGATGGTCCTTCGACCGTCCGGAGAAGCACATGACCTACATCGATCGGATCAACGGGACATGGTCCCGGCCGGTAGACGGAAATTGCACGTTGATCGGGGCGGAGGTCGGGGTGCGGCCGACCGACGATCCGGACGCGTATCAGGAGTCGCCGTCACAGGACTACATCGATCACTGCCGCCGGCAACTGGTCCACCGGTTCCCGGTCATGCGGCACAGCACGATGCGAGGAGCGTGGGCCGGGATCCTGATGCGGAGTGGCGATTCCCGCCCGGTTATCGGTGCCCTCGATCAATACGAAGGTCTCTATTGCATGACCGGCGACTCCGGCACCTCGTTCAAGACGAGCCCGGCAATCGGAAAGTGTCTCTCGGAGCTCATTACCACGGGAACGAGCCAGACAGTTGATCTGACGCCGTTCCGGCCGAGCCGGTTTGACGAAGGCAAACCGTGGGTCGATCAGCACACCTACGGGACTGATGACATTCAGGACACGATCTCTCGCTGATCGGGGCCGTTGGTCCTGATTCTGCTATCGGTATGCAGGACTTATGCGAGGGTCGAATTGGACCCGGGTGCTACTCGACGCGCTGAAGCGTATCAACGAGGATAGCAATCAGGCGGTCCGTTTCCCGCTAACAGTCCGCCAACATTACACCACCCAACCCCCCTGGAGCGGCGTCAGGTTCAGTCCGGCGCCGCTTCGCTTTGCCGTCCGCCGGCGCAATGATGATAATTCAAGCATCGCAGGAGTCGCATTATCGCTGCTCGACCGTGCAGGAGTTGATCGGATGACCGAGTTCGACGCGCTAATCCGCATACTCGTCGCGGCGATCCTTGGCGCCATGCTGGGACTCGAGCGTGAGATCACCCAGAAGCCGGCCGGACTCCGGACACATATGCTCGTCGCCGAAGGTGCGGCGCTGTTCATGGTTGGATCAATTCTCCTGTCGGAGCAGGTCGAAACCGGGGAGTTCGCGGTGATCGATCCAACCCGCATTGGATCCACGATCGTGACGGGTGTCGGATTTCTCGGCGCCGGGATGATTCTCCGCTCGGGGGGCCGGATACAGGGGCTGACCACCGCGGCGGGGATCTGGGTTGCCGCAGCGATCGGAATGCTGGTCGGGTCCGGCTTCTACATTATCGGGATATTTGGCACCGCACTTTGCCTGTTGACCCTCGTCGGTCTTCGGTTGATCGAGCAACGCTTGCTGAGGCCGCGGGTGGCGGCGCTTCTCAGCGAGGATGAGGAGGAGAGCGACTGAGGCTCTCCTCCGTCAAGGACGGGTGGTGGGTCTGGATCCGGTCAGCCTTTTCGGGTCGCTCCAAAGGTGTTCTGGCTGACGATCTCGGACAGGGGGTGTCTACCGGACATCGCCGGGTTCGGCCGCGGATCTTTGGCCGAGATCCGATGACCGATCGCTACGACTGACCGGGCGGTGCGCTCCGCAGGAATGCCGAGGATTTCCTTCGCTTTTTCGCGCAGAGGATCATCCCCGTACCAGGCCGTGCCAGCGCCGAACCCGAGCATGTGGGCTGCGATCATGATGCGCTCGGTCACCCGGCCCTCGTCGTACGCCTCGCTGTTTTCATTCTCACCGTGGAGCACGATCGCGATCGCCAGCGATGCGTCCGCGACCCAGTTGATCGGGGTCCGAAGCTGGCTGATCTGACGCAGCTTCTCGCGGTCATCCACCACAATGAAATGCCATGGCTGGGTGTTTCGGGAGCTTCCTGTCCAGCGGGCAACCTCCAGAAGCTGGTTCACCACGTCGTCCGGGACCGGTTTGTCCTCGTACTGTCTCACCTGGCGGACCTTGTTGATCTGCTCCAGAATCTCCGCGGCATCGTCGACTCGGGCCATTGCGACTCCCTTTCCAGTACCGGTCGAACCGGCAGAATCCTGTCTCCGCACTTCAGGCGGGGTCATCGTCTGCGAGCGGCGCCCGCCGGTCACGTTCGAGCCAGTGATTCAGCGTTTCCCGGCGGTCCGCTTCCGGGATCTTTGGCTCGTCATAATCACCGGCAACCCGGCGTTGCCGCAACGCCTCATACAAAGTAACGGCACAGGCAACCGAGATATTCAGACTCTGGACCATTCCCATCATGGGTATCAGCAGCGTGCCGTCCGCGCTGGAGACCGCTTCCTCTGAGCATCCCCGCATCTCATTGCCGAAAACCACCGCGATCGGCCGGGTGAAGTCGATCTCGTGCAAGTCCAGCCAATCGTCCCGCAGTGCTGTCGCCAGGATCCGGAATCCATCTTCCCGCAGGCACTGATAGCACGACGCGATTGACGGATGCCGCCTGATCTCGAGCCACTTCTGCGCCGACGCCGCCACACCCCGGCTCAGCTCGGGTTCATTCTCTACGGAGTAGACCAGATGGACCCGGGAGATTCCTACGGCATCGCAGGAGCGCAGGACCGCGCTGACGTTGTGCGGATCGTGGACATTTTCGATGACCACAGTCAGATCCGGCTGGCGACGTCGAATAACGGTTCGCATCCGGTTCATCCGCTGTT
>SKKR01000527.1 GCA_007123655.1 Thermomicrobiaceae bacterium | reverse complement strand
CGCTTTCACTTGCACGGGGACAGTACAGACACGCCCTTGCTCGTCGGCCGCGAGTGGGCACTGGCGACGCTCAGCGAGGTGCTGACGCAGGCACTTCAAGGCAACGGGTCGCTGGTTCTGGTCAGTGGGGAAGCAGGCATCGGCAAGACCGCCCTGGTCCAGACGCTGGTCAGTGAGGCGAAGGAAAGAGCCGCGCTCGTGCTCACCGGCGCCGCCTACGATCTCAGCGCCACCCCGCCATACGGGCCCTGGCTGGAACTCGCCGACCGTTACCCGGACGATCCCCAGTTGCCGGAACTGCCGGAGATTCTCAAGCGAGGCACCGGAGTGGGCGACGTGCAGTCCCAGCCGGAACTCTTCGCCTTCGTCCGGGACTTCTTCGAGAGCGTAGCCCTGGCGCGTCCACTCGTGCTCGTTCTCGAGGACCTGCACTGGGCAGATCAGGCCACTCTCGATCTGCTGCGGTACCTGGCGCGGCACGTCACTGAACTCCGAATCCTGCTGATCGCCACCTACCGGGACGATGAGGTCACCCGCACACACCCGCTGTTCCAGCTTCTGCCCTCGCTGGTGCGTGAGTCGGGTGCTTTGCGCATTGAGCTCCGTCCGCTCGAAGAGAGCGACGTATTTGAATTCACTCGCGATCAGTTCGACCTGGATGATCCCTCGCTCGACCAGCTTGTGCCATTCCTGCTTCGGTGGACTGAGGGCAATCCTCTATTCGTCCATGAACTCCTGCGGACACTGGAGCACGACGGGGCATTACGACGAACCACCGGTGGGTGGCAACTGGGAGAACTCCCGGACGTTGCGGTGCCAGGCCTGATTCAACAGATGGTAGACGTGCGGATGTCACCACTCCCGAACGAGTCCCGCGTCGCATTGCAGATGGCAGCAGTGATCGGTCACGAGGTTCCGCTCGATCTCTGGGCATCGGTATCCGGTGTCGGGGTCGTTGCGGAGGCAAGTAACGACGCTCTCGAATCACAGCTTCTCACCGAATCCCACGACCGCCAGGGAATTGCCTTTCGTCATGCACTGATTCGCGAGTCCATCTACGAGAGCCTGTCGCTGCCACAACGCCGGGATGTTCACCGAAGGGTTGCAGACTCGTATCTCGCGCGTGAGAATCCGGACCCGGATGCAGTCGCCTATCACCTGCAGCAGGCCGGTGATGCCCGGTCGATCGAGTGGCTGATCTACGCCGGGGAAAGAGCCGAGTCCCGTCTGGCATATCGCGAGGCGTGTGAGAGATACCGATCGGCGGCCGAGATTCTTCAACACGAACAGCGTGGGAAGAAAACGGCCATCGGACTGCATCTGAAGATTGGATTTCTCCTTTCACAGTTTGACCCTGAATTGAGTACCCACAGCTTCCGCCTGGCTCGTCACCTCGCGCTGGAAGCCGGTGAACTCGCCGCCGCGGGCTACGCACTGGTCAGTATTGGAGCGAATCGCACAATCGCCGGTGAACCCGAACGCGGCTTACAGGAACAACGGGACGGTGTGCGTGAAATGGCCGACGTGTCCGAAGATATCGGCCCGGAAACAGTCTGGGGAATACCGATGGCCACCACGGGCAGAGAGGCCCTGCAAGTCGCCAGCAATGGCCTGGCCTACGCGCTTGCGGTTCACGGTCGACTTCGAGAAGCCGTCGAAACGGCCGAGCGTTACCTGGACATCGACTGGCGGAAAGCCACCAGCGATCGACGTGTCAGCGAAATTGCTTCAGCAACCATTAACAATGCTCAGGCCTACCACGGGCTGGCTGTGGCGTTGTCTAATCTGGGGCAAGTTCAAGATGGCAGGCTCGCGTACAACTTGATTGAGGAGATCTTTCGGTTCGCGCGGGTCAATCACCCGATTGTGTTGCAGGTCGCGATGTCGTACCTGATGCGACAGCACTTCACGTACCGAATGGACGACCTTCAGGAACGGGAAGAGCTCATCGCCCGAGCTGAAGAGTGGTTCGAGACGTATGCAACCACGATTGATCCTGTGTCCGCGTTGTCGGTACACGAGCTTTATCTGCTCTACTCCGGACGCTGGTCCGAGCTTCGTTCGGAGAAACAATCAGGCAAGCTTTCCCCGCTTACCCCATGGCGAACCATCAGTATCTCGGCGCGCGCCCGACTCTGTTTGCACCAGGGCGATTTCAAAGGAGCAGCTCATTACGTTGACGAGCTGCTCCCGGAAGGGCCACGAACCAGGCCCGAGAATCACCCCCATTGGCTTCCCGGATATCAGGTTCGCATAGCAATAGAACTTGCCCTCGAAACAGGGGACTTGGCCGCCGCCCGCTCCTGGTTGGAGACACATGATCGCTGGCTGGAGTGGTCTGGAGCGCTGGTCGGGACTGCCGAGGGCTATGTCCTCCGGGGCAGGCTGCACCTGGCGGAAGATGATGTCGAGAGCGCCTTTGATTGCGCCCAACGGGCGTTATCCAGAGCCAGCAACCCGAGGCAACCACTGGTGCTGATCTCGATTCACCGGTTCCATGGAGAACTATATCTTCGGAGCGACGATCACGATGCTGCAGAACATCATTTGCAGCAGTCACTCGAGCACGCAGATGCCTGCCAGACTCCTTTTGAACGGGCTCAGACGCTGCTTTCCCTGGCAGAGCTACGGATCAGTCTCGGAGACCCCGATGGCGCGAACGCCCATCTCTCCGAAGCTCGTCGTGTCTTTTCAGAGCTGGGTGCGGAGCCATCCCTGAAGCGCGCAGAGGCGCTCTCCGGCCGGTTCACGTCCGGCCAGTCGGAGCCAGTATTCGGACTGAGCAAGCGAGAGCAAGAGGTCCTGCGGTTTATCGCCCAGGGGAAGCCAGACAAGGAGATCGCCGAGACACTCTTTATCTCTCATCACACCGTGATGCGCCACGTCTCCAGCATCCTGCGCAAACTGGAGGTCGACTCCCGAACCGCGGCAGCCTCGGTCGCGGTTCGCAATGACCTCGTTTAGCGGTTCGTGTCGGGTTCCGGAGGCCTCACTCCCTAGGGCGCGACGAGCCAGGCTGAACCAGTGCCGTCGCCTTACGACTGGTGCTGTTCGGACGGCTTCGGCACCAACCCCTGCGAGATCGCAAAGAGCACCGCCTGCGTCCGGTCTCGCACGCCGATCTTGTGAAACAGCGCGGACAGGTTGTTCTTCACCGTGCTTTCGGCAAGGGAGAGATGGTCGGCAATCTGCTTGTTACTGTAACCCTGGGCCAGGTGCTTCAGGAGAGTCATCTCGCGTTCGCTGAGCAGCTGGTCTTTCTCATTTGGCGCCCGGGTGAGAAGCCGCTGGTACTCGCGCATGAGCACTGGAGCCATCGTGGCATCGATCGTGGCTCCGCCGCTGGCGGCAACCTTGATCGCCTCGATCACTTCTTCTGATCTCGTGTTCTTGAGCAGATAGCTCTTGGCGCCGGCACGCACCGCGTGGATCGCGTACTCATCGTCCTGATACATCGTCAAGACCACAACGTTCGTGGCTGGATAGTTCTTGACGATGTACTCGGTAGCGCGTATGCCGTCCAGACGGGGCATGTTGATGTCCATCAACACCACGTCCGGCCGATGCTTGACGACGAGCTGAATCGCTTCCTGCCCATCACATGCTTCGCCCACAATGTCGATCATGGGCACTGATTCCAGAAGTTGCCGGAGCCCTTCCCGGAAAAGGTCATGATCATCGGCTACAACTACACTGATCGTTTCCGCCACAACTGCGCCTCCATGTTATCGCCGCCTGGTCGCCGGCACAAGCGGGTTGTTCGCCTGAACTCGGGGGCCCTGTCCTCGGCTT
>SKKR01000404.1 GCA_007123655.1 Thermomicrobiaceae bacterium | reverse complement strand
GCAGAAGGTGCTCGCCGCCCGAGACATCAACCACGGCCGCTGGGGCGCGCTCTTCGCAGGTGTCATGCAGCTGCCGCTGCTGTTCATTCTGGTCCTGCCAGGCGTGATGGGTCGGGAAATCTATCCCGATCTTGCCGATCCGGACCAGATCTGGCAGGCGCTGGTGTTCGATTTCATGCCGATCGGCCTTCGCGGGCTGATCTTCGCGGCGCTCGTGGCGGCATTGATGTCGACGCTGGACTCGGTGCTGAATGGGGCGTCGTCGCTCGTCGTCAACGACTTCATCAAGACCCGGAAACGGGAGTTTTCGGATCGTGCGTTGCTATTGATGAGCCGGGGCATGATTGCGGTGTTTATGGTCGTCGCTGCGCTCTGGGCCCCAGTGATCACCGAGTTCGAGACGATCGTTGAGTACTTTCAGTCGTTCCTGGGACACATCACGATGCCGGTGGTGATCGTCTTCCTTGGCGGCCTGTTCTGGCGACGCGGGACCAGGCAGGCGTCGCTTCTGACCCTTTCGATCGGACTGCCGGTGGGCCTGGTTGCGTTCCTGACTGGCGAGGTGTTCGAGCTGTACGAGCTTCAGTTCCTCTACGGGACTGGTTTGATGCTGGTGTTCAGCTTCATCATCTTCGTTGTTGTTAGTCTGAGCACGCCGGCTCCGGATGCGGAGCAGGTCGATGAACTGACCTGGAGCCGCCAGTACTGGCGTGAGGAATCCGAAGAGCTGGCCGAACTGCCGATGTGGCAGAACCCGCGCTTCCTGTCGGTGGTGATCGCTGTGGTGACGGTCGTCTCAGTGGCGGTGTTTATCTAGACCGTTTCTCAGAAAGATTGAATGCAGTTCCATGAGAACGTAGGATCGCACGACCCTGTGCGACCGCGGTGATCCGCTATCTCCGCTGTTCGCCCTGTTGATCCATTCACCCGGGTCTTCAGGACGCGATCGTTCACCGTTCATAGATTATGCGCTCTCCGCGCAGGGCTTCCCGAAACACCAGAGCCGACGAATCCGCGTATCGTTCAAGGTCTTCCGGGCGTGCAACGACGACGTCAACCGGGTAACCAGCACCCTTCATCCGCCTGTAAATCAGATCGGTTGTCTTACCTCTATGTGCTCCTGCCTTGATGACCAGGAGGTCGATATCACTGTTTCGCTGCAATTCGCCACGTGCCGCAGAACCGAACATGATGATTCGGTCGGGCTGCGCTGCTTCCACAACACGATCGACAATGTTCCGGATGACCTCATCATCAGGGTGCACGGCTTGCCATGCCTCTTCCCAAGTGCAATCGTTTCAGGGAGTTTAGCAGGGTGCATCGGAATTCGAGTCACTTGTTAACCCTCTCTGCCACTCACCCGGCACCATCCTTCATTCGACTCCATTGCGGCGCAGTGATCGGCGAGCGCATCCGGTTCCAGGACGCGCGTCACCAGCGTTCCGAGCACGAGCGCCCAGAAGAACGATCCGAGGCCGAACAGTGAAAGATCGGAAAGCGCTACGGCCAGCGCGATCACCGGCCCCACCTTGATCGGGCCACTGACAACCTGTCCCAGCATGCTCACGAACACGCCCAGCATCGCGAGCGCTGCCACGGTCAACAACAATCCCATCGGGATCAGATTCGGAAGATCAGCGGCCGTTGACGGGAGCAGCGCGATGATCAGGAAGCCGACGATCGAGGCGTAGACGCTCCAGTGCCGGAGTCGTAATGGGCCGGCTTCCGCTCCGGTCGTGATGGCGGTGAGGTTCGTCGCCAGAGCAAGTGGGATCGTTCCGAAGAGCGTCCCGGATAACACTCCGATGCCGGAAACCACGTCTATCAAGCGTCTGGGCGGATTGAACCCAGCCCCTTTAAGCACCATGCTTCCAGAGAGATTGGAGTTGGCGACGATCAGGACCACGAACACCGGCGCGATCGTGATGATCGAGGTCAGCGTAAACGTCGGCCCGGTCGCGGTGATCGATGGGAGCAGCGTCTCGCTCGAGATGCCACCGGTCTCTCCCATCAGCCACGCGACTACTACTCCGACCGCGAATGCGACCAGGACAGCGGGAACGGGCGGTTCGAAAAACCTCCGAGCGAGAACGTAGGTCCCGAGAACCGTTCCGATCAGCAGCGGGCTGGACTGCAGGAAGTTGAACGCGTTGATCAGGAACGGCAGGATCGATCCGGCGACGACGGCGAACACGATAGGTGCGGGGATGAAGGGTGCGATTTTGGCGCTCAGTCCGGTCGCGCCGAGCACGATGAGCACGGCGCCGGTGACGATCATTGCCCCGATCATGTCCGAATACGTCGAGCCAGCGGCCACCGAGGCAAGGAAGATGATCGCCGGCCCGCTCCAGCCGATGATTAGCGGAATCTGGTAGATGTATGTCATCAGAAAGCTGGCGACAGCGGGGAGCAGGTAGAGTCCGAGGATCCAGGTCGTGCGTTGCGGGTCGGACAGGCCCAGGGCGGGCGCCACGGCGAGCGGGTAGGCGAGCGCGCTCAGGGCGAAGATCGTTACCGGGATGCCGACAGAGAGCGGAGCCATCCACTCCGCACGTGTAGCTACGTCGGGCGATGCGGCAGATTTCACCGGTTACTCCCAGGGAATTCCTGTTTGTCCGTGGCTAACGCCGGTTCCCGCGAAGTCAAAATCCTGATCGACGGGTTTCGTTACGTCCGTGGAATCACCGGGAACCCCGGGGGAATGGCACCTGTCCTTAAGGACAATTGACAACCTGGAGGAATCCCCCTACAATGGGCCGTGCTGCGGAAGTCCGCGGCAATGTTTGGCAGCTTTCCCTGCTGAGAGGCCGGGCTAATGAGAATCCTGGTTCACAGCATCACCAGCACTCGGGTGAACACCTGCGAGAGCAGTGGACACCTGGGTCGCCTGCGCGTGCCAGGCGGTGGTGGTGCGATCAATGGGATTCGTGTGCCCGGAAGTGGGGATCGTTGACAAGCTGACGAACTAGCCAATCAGCAAACGAACACCCACCGTGGGCAGCGAGTCCGGACGACTCGGTCCACGGTTTTTTGTGCGTTGGAAACGCTCGCCGGAAAAGGTACATGATGCAGACACTCGAACCACCAAAGATCACTCCTATCGATGATCCGGCGATCAAATCGATCGATCCGGCGAGCGACGCCATGGTCGTCGATCACCTGACCAAGACATTCGTTCGGAAAACGCTCATTACCCGGAAGACGTTGCAGACAATCCACGCGATCCAGGACGTCAGCTTCCGGATCAGACGCAATGAGATCTTCGGCGTCCTCGGGGCGAACGGCTCCGGCAAGTCAACGCTGATCCGGATGATGTCGACGCTGATCACGCCGGACGCCGGCTCGATCTCGATCTTTGGGTACGACGTCCAGTCAGACGAGGCGATCGTCAAGCGCTTGATCAACCGGGTGTCCGTCGAGGCGTCGTTCTTCAAGAAGCTCTCGGCGATGGAGAACCTGCTCTACTCGTCGCGTCTCTACGGGCGGAGCGGCGGTTCGCTGCGGCGAGACATCGTGGAGATTCTCAACGCGCTGGGGATCACGCCAGACCGGATCGACGCCCCGCTTGAGCAGCTATCCCGCGGTATGCAACAGAAGGTTGCCATCGCCCGCGCGTTTCTGACATCGCCGGTAATGCTTCTGCTGGATGAACCGACTACCGGGCTCGATCCGAGGTCAAAGAAGGATGTTCAGCACTTCGTCAACCGGCTGCGAGACGAACACGACGCGACGATCCTGCTCTGCACGCACGACATGGAAGAGGCCGAGCAGCTCTGTGACCAGATCGCCGTCATC
>SKKR01000082.1 GCA_007123655.1 Thermomicrobiaceae bacterium | reverse complement strand
CTTCAGTGCAAGCTCGCCCTGCCGGACGGGCTCGGTGACCTCTGTAACACTGCCGTCCTCGTTGCGCTGGACAATTCCAGCAATGACGCCGGGAAATGGCCTCCCCATTGAACCCGGATGAATGTCCATGGAAGCGAAATTGGCGATCATGATCCCGCCGGTCTCGGTCTGCCACCAGTTGTCATGGATCGGCAGTCCAAACACCTCCATGCCCCAGACAACCACCTCGGGGTTCAGCGGCTCCCCCACACTGGCGATGAATCTGAGCTGGCTCAGGGCGTAGCCGCGGGTCGCCTCCGCACCGAGCTTCATCAGCATGCGAATCGCCGTCGGCGCGGTATACCAAACCGTGACCCGTTGCTCCTCAAGAATCGAGTACCAGCGCTCCGCGTCAAACTCTTCCTCGTCAATGATCATCCTGACTCCGTTGGTGAGGGGAGCGATGATGCCGTACGAGGTTCCGGTTACCCACCCGGGATCGGCGGTGCACCAGAAGATGTCTTCCTCGTGAAGATCGAGCGCGTACTTCCCCGTGATGTAGTGCGCGACCACCGCCCGATGCACGTGAACGGCGCCCTTTGGCATGCCGGTAGTACCACTGGTGAAATGCAGCAGTGCAACGTCTTCAGGGTCAGTCGGCTCAATCTCGAACGTGCCGGGTTGTGCCTCGACCAGCTCGCGGTAGTCCAGCGTATCCGGAATTCGAGGGCTGTCAGCATCCTCGTACACGATCAGCACATGCGCGAGGTCCGGCAGCAGCTCGCGAATCTTCTCGACTTTTCGGCGGTACAGCGTGTCGGTCGTAACCAGGAGCCGGCCCGAGCCCCGCTCGAGACGCTGGCGGAGTGGCTCGGGGCCAAACGCGGAAAACAACGGGCAATATACGCTCCGGTTCTTCCACGTGCCTAGCGCGGTGAAGTACAGCTCGGGAATCCTCCCCGTCAGGGTGAACACCGTCTCACCGGAGCCAACACCGAGGGAATTGAGCACATTCGCGAACCGATTGCTCGCCTTCCGAAGATCGTCATAGGTGAGATCCCGAACTTCGCCTCGCTTCCCGAGCCATCGGATTGCCAGGTGATCGGCGCGAGATCCAAGAGCATGCCGGTCCACCGCTTCATAGGCGATATTGAGTCCCCGACCGTCTGGGAGTCCATCCAGTTCGACTCTGGCTGCATCCCAGCTAAACCGCCGACGAAGCTCGTCATATTCCTTCAGGGTTGGTGGCACAGTGAAGAGTTCGGGACGTTTTTCGATCTTCTCCCACGTCATGCCACCACCGCCTCATCCACGTCAATCTCGTTGTGCAACGCCAGGTCGAGCTGATCGTCCGCCAACCCCGCATCACCGTTGATTGCGATTCCTTCGACAGCGAGCGCGCCGACGGTCGTCCCGTCGAAACCGGGAAGCTGCAGATCGTAAATTCGCCAGGGAACGGGATGGTCATTGATGATAGGGATCGTTACCGGCTGGTCCGTGCGATAAGAGGTCGCGGAGACGTCGACGTCCCGGATTGGGAAGCTCAGCCCGGATCCGGTCCCCTTCAGATACGACTCTTTGCGAACCCAGTACCGGTAGAACATCTTGCGTTGGCAGGCGTTCATCGTGCTCGACAGCTTCTCGAGTTCTCGGTGAGTGAGCACGCGCGTGCTTAATTGGGTGAAATCCGGCCTGAGCTTCAAGCGTTCGACGTCGACTCCAACGCGGTTGTTCCTGCCGACTGCCACGAGCGCAATTCCACCGGAGTGCGAGAGATTGAAATGAAGGTCGGCGCTCGCAAACGATTCCGCGAGCATCGGCTTGCCGTTCACACCATAGGTGAAGTCGACAGCGTCCGGCTTGACATCGAGGTACTCGCCGAGAACGACTCTCAACATACCCCGGGTCAGCGCGAAGCGTTCATATCCGGAACGAGGTGCGCGAATCTCTCCTTGCCCACGCTCATCCGCGGAGAGCATCGCGGCAAGCTCCGCCAGTTTGTGAGGGCGAAGATCCGTCCTTGTCATCCAGAGATCTACGTCTCTTGCGGGAGAAGGGATCATTTCAAATTCGAACTGGTGTTGAAAGGGGTTGGTCATCATCCGCTCGTCTCCATCCTCAAGCTCCGAATCTGAGACCCTCAAGTGACGTTTGAAGGCGCTAAATCAATCTAACTGGCGGAGGGATGACGAACGGCAACAAATCACAGTGAGGCGTAACAGCCGCGTATCAGACTTCGTCAAATGCTGGGCCGGAACTGGAACTGATCTCCTACCGCGCTGTGCGAGCGATGTGCGGTGATAGATGTGCGGTGATAAATGAAGCCGCAGCCAGCAATGGATGGACTGGCTGCGGTGGGGAATGGGGAGGGAACGCGTTTGTTTCACACAGTCTCGCCGATCCAATGCAACGCGCGGGTGACAGCGTTGGGAACGTCATTACATAGCCGTTACGACTTGTGTTGAGGAACCGACGGTGTTCACAAGCGTGACCAGGACCGGTCGGCCAGACATACCCTCGTTTGTCGCTACCCTCCTATCTTGCCCCGCGCAAATCGACCGGCCCACACCGGATGCGCTACACCGGCCGACATCCAGATGATCGCTTCCAGGATGAGGCTGAGTACCGTCTCGTCAGGGCCCGCATTCTCGTAGCGTCCCCAGACAGCCACGGATATCCAGAGTATGAGTATGCTGCCAACCCAGATGACCCAGATGTGCCTCGGGCGCATCACCTAGCCGAGTACTGCGGAGACGATCGGGACGGTCGCTACCAGCGTGAACCATGGCCAGTCGTGAACCCACGCCCCCACGGCAACATTGATGGGGATAACGAAAATCAGCAAGGTAAGCCAGTGGTCACGAACGAGCTCTCGCAAATACGGCGCTTGTTGGTCGATGGTTGACATTTCCGATTCCTTTCGATGAACTCAACCGATCTTGAGTGCAGTCCTGTTGGATCAACCGAGTGCTCGCCAAGTTCGGTATTAGTTCGAGACTACGATCTCTCCTCCTGCAAACAAGGCGATCAAGAGCGCGAGCATGATTGCGCCAAAGCAGACCACTGACCGCTCTCCTCGCCGGATGACCGCAAACAGAGCCACGACGCCTGAAGCAAAACCGGCAACGAATCTGGTGAATCCCAGAATGAGGACCCACCAATCCGCAGTGAACCCGGCAACAGCCGTGATAACCAGAACGCCGAAGCTTGCAAACGCCCACCCGAGAAGCCCCAGCGCCAACCAGCTTGCAGTTGTCCCGGGCAGGGCGCTCACAGATCCAGCAGGAAACTCCTTCTGCATCGTTTGTACGACCTTCTCATGATCGGATACGTGTCCGCTGTCCCATCACCACTGCTGCGATAATCGTAGGGGTGAACTGCTTACATCCGCGTGCCGCGGTGACTCCGGGATTTACGGAAAGCTGTCACTTCAGACGCCGAATAGCGGGGATACGAGGCGGCATGCACAGTACGGGCTGGGTCCCCGAACCGTGTGCGCGACAATAACGATCGAAGGCGTCCTCATGTCAGAAAACGCGCAAGATACATCGCTTCAGGACAGTCATTCTCGTATCCAGTGGACAACCAACGTTCCGATTGTCCCGGAAGACGCGACCGCGGATGAGATCCGTGAGCGGCTCTTCGGCCATCGATTCGACACCGTTTCGGGCATTGTCGTCTGAAGAGGTGATCAGTTCGTCAGGCACATTGACGTCGAGGTTCTGATCATATCTGAAGATCACATGAGTGCGTCATCAATCATGGACACGGATCCGCCCGTCGTTCCCGAAGGTACTGATCAGGAAATCGCGGCATG
>SKKR01000275.1 GCA_007123655.1 Thermomicrobiaceae bacterium | reverse complement strand
CGACTGTCCAGGGGCCTTTCTGCTGCACGTATCACTCGCCAGCCTGCTCGGCTGGACAGTCCCGGCCGCGTGCCGACGCTAGTAACCAACTGTCCCGAAGGGCAAGAGTTGTTCCTGATACGTGCAGGATAGTGTGAAAACAGGAAAATTGCAACTGGCAGTCCGGAGACGATCGCCGGTCTCGGTGTAGGGCGAAGGCTATCCGATACCCCCGGCTAGGCGACTGCGCTCCGGTGATCGCCGCAGGACGAGCATCGCGATGATCCCGATGACGGGACCGATTGCCAGGAAGCTGAAGGCCCATTCCCATCCGACGGCACCCTCGATCGGCGGAATCATCCGGATCGTCAGCAGCGTCAGCAGGAAGCCGAGGCTCGTCTGAAGTGTCAGCGCGGTCCCGACGTACTCCGGTTCGGCCAGCTCACTGACGCTCGCCGAGAACTGCGCAGAGTCCGAGACGATCGTGAAGCCCCAGATCAGGCAGAGCGGAACCAGCCAGAGAGGGTGAGCACCGAACAGGAAACCGACCAGAATCGCGCAGCTTCCGCTGATGGCCATGAGGACCGCGGTGACGATCGTCCTCCCGAATCGATCGGCGAGTTTGCCGGCCAGGATGCTCGCCGGTCCGCCGATCGCGATGACCGCGAACGCGGTAAACGCCGCCCAGGCCGCGCCGACTCCGGCAATCTCGAAGCTGGCCAGCAGGAAGACCGGGATCCACGTCCACATGGCGTAGAGTTCCCACATGTGTCCCAGGTACCCGACATTGGCCAGCACAAGCCCGCGGTTACGCACGACTTCGACGGCGTACTTCCAGTTGAACTTCGGGGCCGCGGCGGCGTACGGACCTTCGGATACGAACAGAAAACAGATGATGGAGCCGAGCCCCGCGGTGGCAGCCGCTCCATAGAGCACAACCTCCCAGTCCGGGACGCCCCCGGCCGCGTTGATCAGATGCGGGGCGGCTGAGCCTACGGTCAGTGCGCCGACGAGCAGGCCGATCCCGAGGCCGCGGTCGACCTTCGTCCAGGTCGCCATGATTTTCATCCCGACCGGATACACCCCGGCGAGGAAGACGCCTGTCAGAAAGCGCAATACTACCGAGATCTCGAATCCTGCATCCAGCAGCGGGATCAGCCCGGTCGCCAGCGCCGCCAGGAGTGCCGAGTATCCGAAGAGCAGGTGAGACGTAACCCGGTCAGCCAGGTTGAGCAGCGCGGATCCGAACGCCCCGACGACAAAGCCGATCTGCACCGACATCGTCAGCCATGCGCGTTGCCCGCCGTCGAGATCCCAGTCGGCCGTCAACGCCGGTACCACGGCCGAGGCCGAGAACCAGGTCGCCATCGCCAGCAGCTCTGCCACGGCAAGCAGCAGGAGTGTCGTCCATTTTCCAGGGATTCGCTCCGCCACGGTTAACCCCCGGCACATTCTAATCCAAGGAATTCGTCCTCCACGAGCTATGTTGCAGAGTTCAGCGACAGGGATGGGCGTACCAGGTGTGGAACGTCCTAGCCGGAGATCGCAGCAATCAGCATCATGCGGAGCACGAACAGGACGAGGATGGCGACGAGCGGCGAGAGGTCGATCATGCCCATCGATGGAAGGATCGAGCGGATGGGAGCAACGATCGGTTCGGTGAGTTGCACCAGAAACTGGGAGATGGGGTTTGATTGGGATCGGTCAAACCAGGAGAGGATCGCCCTGCCGATGATCGCAAACTGCATGATGGTGATGAACATCAGCAAGACGTTCAGTACGAATTCCAAGACTCTCGACCCTTCGTCGGTCTGACCATAAACGCAACGCTCCAGGCAACTCGGCTAACGTTAGCATGCGCTGAAACAGGGTGTCAACGCGATCATGACGGGAAAATCCGCCCACCCGCCCGCCTGAAGGGTATCCGGTGCCGGCTGGCGTTTGCCAGGTCGGGCGGATACGTTCGGTACAGGCCACGCACTCGCCCTGACTGCGCTACAATGCCCGGGTGGCACGGCAAACCCATCGTCGTAAAGGGGCAGGACAGCATGTCAAAGGAGATTCTGATCATCTCCAGCAAGTTCCGGGAGTCGTCAGACACCTACCGGGAACTACTGCAGCGCGAGGGCTGTACGCTGGCGGAGAAGCTGATCGAGTATCCGATCACGGAGGATCACCTGTGTGAACTGGTGCGAGACGTGGACGGCCTGATCACCGGGCTCGAGAAGGTCACCGCCCGTGTGCTTGAAAACGCCAACCGGCTGAAAGTGATCAGTGCCGGAGGGGTCGGCTACGATCATATCGACCTGGATGCCGCGTCGCGCAAGGGCATCGTGGTCTGCAACTGTGCCGGGTGCAACAACCGGTCTGTCGCTGAACTTGCGTTCGGCATGATGCTTTCGCTCTCCCGGCAGATCTACCGGAGCGACCGGGCGATGCGGAACGGGGTGTGGGATCGGTTCACCGGTCCGGAGCTCTGGGGCAAGACGATCGGAATTGTTGGTCTGGGCAGGGTCGGCAAGAGTGTGTCCCAACTTGCCAAAGGGTTCGGCATGCGGATACTGGCAAACGATGTCGCCTGGGACATCACCTACGCCGACGAGCACGGCATCAGCTACGTTCCGCTCGACCGCCTGCTGCGGGAGTCTGACTACGTGACGCTGCACACGCCGCTGACGCCCTGGACGTACGACCTGATCGATGAGCGATCCATCGAGTTAATGAAACCGACTGCATATCTGATTAATACAGCCAGGGGTCCGGTTGTTAAGGAAGAAGCACTGTGCAACGCGCTGCGTCAGGGCCGAATCGCCGGCGCTGGTCTGGATGTGTTTACCACCGAGCCGACCTACGATTGCGCGTTTCGCGAGTTTGATAACGTGATCATTACCCCGCATATCGGGGGCGCGTCGAATGAGGCATACGAACGGGCGTTGCAGCTTGCTCTGCTGAACGTCACATCAGTCCTCAACGGCCGGCCGCCGCATTGCCAGGTGAATGACCTGCCAGAGATGACGACGGTGGCACCAGGAAACCTGGGCTGACACGATGGGACGGTTCACCGGATTCGCCCGAAATACCGCAGAAGCGTGGGACGATGAACACGACCGTGCATGAAAGTTCGGAGTGACGAGGAGTACACATGTCAGATGCATCGCGAAAGTTCCTGTTCGAGCTGCTGGAAACGGCCAGCCCTTCAGGATATGAAGAGCCGGCGGCCCGTCGCTGGCGCTCGGAGGCGGAATCGTTCGCGGATGAAGTGAGCGTGGATTCGTTCGGGAACAGCTTTGCCCGCCTGAAGGGGGACGGACCGCGGGTCGTCTTCGCCGGGCACATGGACGAGATCGGCCTTCAAGTGTCGTATATCGACGACGAGGGATATCTCTGGTTCCAGGGCATCGGCGGCTGGGACGAACAGGTCCTGACCGGCCAGCACGTGCGAATTGTGACCAGCAACGGTCCGGTGACTGGGGTTATTGGCCGGCGGCCGAGTCATCTGCTCTCGGACGAGGAAAAGGGCAAGGCATCCCGGATCAAGGACGTCTGGATCGACATCGGGGCGAAGGACGCGGATGAAGCTCGCTCGCTCGTGTCGATCGGTGACGCCGGCGTGGTCGAGCGGCCGGTCTCTTGTCTGGAGAACGGATTGATCTCCGGCCGCGGCCTGGATAACCGGGTTGGATCCTATGTCGCGCTGGAGGCGATGAGACTCCTCAGCGATCAGCGGCCGGTTGCCGATACCTGGGCGCTCGGCGCGTCGCAGGAAGAGATCGGGTTCCGTGGAGCGACGACCGCGGCCTACGGACTGGATCCGGACGTTGTG
>SKKR01000555.1 GCA_007123655.1 Thermomicrobiaceae bacterium | reverse complement strand
CACGGGTGTATGTCCAGCACACCGCGTGGCTGATCGACCAGTTCGGGGCCAAGGTGGCACGTCAGCAGATCGCCGCGATCAAGCTCGCGGTCCCGCGCATGGCGGCGCAAGTGATCGACCGGGCCATCCAGATCCACGGCGGCGCGGGCGTGTCCGAGGACACGCCCCTAGCGGCGATGTACGCCTGGCACCGCGCCATGCGGATACTCGACGGACCCGATGAGGTCCACCTCCGAACCGTCGCCAAGGCCGAGTTGCGCAAGGACCGACAGTTCGACGGAGGTGGTGTGTGAGCGTGCTCGACCGTTTCGCCCTGACCGATCGCGTCGCCATTGTGACCGGGGCCTCTAGCGGGCTTGGCATCCACGCCGCCGTTGGGCTCGCCGAGGCCGGGGCCGATGTCGTCATCGTTGCCCGCCGTGCTGAGCGGCTCGAGGCTACGCGTCAGCAGATCGAGGCGGTCGGACGACGCTGCGTCACGGTCATCGGTGACGTCGCGGATCCCGACACGGCCACCCTAACCGTTAACGCAGCGATGGAGGTGTGCGGGAAAGTTGATGTGCTGCTCAACAACGCCGGCATCGGCTCCGCCGTTCCCGCCACGCGTGAGACCCCGGAGCAGTTTCGCCAGGTGATTGATATCAACCTCGAGGGCACCTATTGGATGGCTCAGGCCTGCGGGCGCGTTATGCAGCCGGGCTCGTCGGTCATCAACGTCTCCAGCGTCCTCGGACTCACCACCGCCGGGCTCCCTCAGGCGGCCTATGCCGCCACCAAGGCGGGTGTGCTCGGCCTCACCAGAGACCTCGCCCAGCAGTGGACAGGACGCAAGGGCATCCGGGTCAACGCCATCGCGCCGGGATTCTTCGAATCCGAGATGACCGATCAATACCCCGATGGCTACCTCGAGCAGATGATGGCCCGCGTTCCCGCTGGCCGGATGGGCGAGCACGCCGAGTTCGTGAGCGCCGTGGTATTCCTGGCCTCTGATGCTGCGGGTTACATCACCGGCGCGATCCTCCCTGTCGATGGTGGAGTCCTGATCACATGACGGGTCCGGTTCAGAGTCCTGACGGCATCAAGGTCGAACCGGTGACTGACTGGCTGGTACGACGGGTCGAGGTGACGCCCCCGCTCAAGTTCGAGGTGATCGCGGGGGGCCGATCCAACCTGACCTTCACGGTGATCGACGCTCAGGGACGGCGGTGGGTTCTTAGGCGGCCGCCACTGCACTCGTTGCTGGCCTCCGCGCACGACGTGGCACGTGAGCACCGGATCATGGCCGCGCTCCAGGACACAGCCGTGCCGGTCCCGCCGCTGGTCGGCGTCGAGCCCAGTGGCGAGGTGCTCGGGGCGCCGTTCTACGTGATGGAGTTCGTCGACGGGCTGGTGCCACGGGACGCCGAGGTGGTGACCTCGAGGTTGGACGCCGACGCGCGGCGAGCGGTGATGTTCAACCTGGCCGACACGCTGGCTGACCTCCACAGGGTGGACGTCGACGAGGTGGGGCTCGGCAACCTCGCCAAGCGGACGGACTACATCGCCCGGCAACTGCACCGCTGGTCGGGCCAGTACGAGAAGGGCTCGGAGCGGGACCTTCCCCTGGTGAGGCAGGTCCACGATCGGCTAGCAACGGACATCCCCGAGCAAGGTCCGCCGGCAATCGTGCACGGCGACTACCGGCTGGACAACATGATCGTAGGGCCCGACGGCAGCATCCGAGCCGTGCTGGACTGGGAACTGTGCACGCTTGGGGACCCGCTGGCCGACCTGGGTCTGCTGCAGGTGTACTGGAACCCGCCGGCGGGTCAGGAGATGCCCATGATCCCGTCAGCTGGGTCGATTCCCGGGGCACCCCTGATCGAGGAGATGATCACCCGTTACGGACAGCAGTCGGGGCGGGACCTGTCGATGCTGGACTACTATGTTGCGTTCGGGTACTGGAAACTCGCGATCATCTTCGATGGTGTCTACACCCGGTTTGAGTCCGGCGCTTATGGGCATACCGATGGCTCCCATGAAGCCTTTGGGCACATTGTGTTCGACCTACTTGAACTGGCCGCCACCAAAATTGGCCCCCGGGGTCGTGCCAGTTAGTGACGTGCTTTGGGTGCTTGGAGTCTTGCGGAATCGTCGTGTCCCGGGTAGCGCTTCTTACGTAGGGATCGGTTCCGGTCCTGGGTTAGGGAGGTCATCAGTACCTGATGTCATTTCCCGGACTCAGTGAGTTCGATCACCTCACCGGAAGTTGCTTCTGTGTCACTCGCCGTCCTGACGAAGGTTCCGCTTGACGATCTTTCCTTGAGCGTCTCTTGGAAGTCCCCGTAGGAACGTCACCCTCTTCGGCGCCTTATATGAGGCTAGCCTCGATTTGCAGTGAGTAATCAAATCCTGCTCGCTCATCTCGCCCCATGAGACTGGGACGACAAAGGCAACGACCGCTTCAGACCATTCAGGGTCTGGCACTCCAACGACGGCGCACTCAGCCACGCCATAATGGTCGAGTAGGATTCGCTCCACCTCCTGGGAGGAAACGTTCATCCCGCCCGTCTTGATCACGTCCTTCCGCCTGTCGAAGAAGAATAGATTCCCCTCACTGTCGCGGCGAACGATGTCTCCTGTCCTGAGCCACCCGCCGCGAATCGACTCTTCCGTCTGCTTCTGGTCTCTGAAGTATCCAGCCATGACGGAAGGAGATCTGACGAGCAACTCCCCACGCTCGCCATCCTGCCCGTCTTCCCCGACTACTCGAATCTCGAGCTGCGAAAGGGGCTTGCCGATCCAGGTGGGATCTCCTCCGGGAATCTCCTCAAAAGAGTCGAATGCACCCACGGTGCCGAGCTGAGTGAGTTCGGACTGCCCCCAGTACGTAAACCACGTAACGTGAGGATACCGCGACGCCCATCGATCAATTACCTGTTTCGAAATCATCCCACCGTACGTGATACATTTTCGCAAACTGGGAAGCTCAACCTTTTCGAATGCAGGGCTCTCGCTCGCTCGCAAGTAGAAGGTCGGCGTCTGAGAGACAACCGTGGCATCGTCGGCGGCAGCGGCGTTTAGGGCCGAATTTGGCTCAACTTCCTCCATCAGGATCACGGTCGCACCGATCACGGTAAGTATGGTGAACGTGCCCAATCCAGCAATCGTGTGAAACGGCAGTAGGAAGAGCCATCTATCTGTCTGGCGAAGCCCCAGGCCATCCATCCACGCCGGCACTGTCGATATCAAGAAGTTCCGGTGCGGAATCATGACAGCCTTCGGGACTCCTTCCGTGCCGCTTGTGTACTGAAGCAAGGCGATCGTGTTCTCGTCTACACCTACCGTAGCCTCTACTTTGAGACTATCGTCTCCGAGAATTTCGCTCATTTGAACGGTCGGAATTTGCCATCCCTGTTCGCCGGGGCCTACCTCGACAACACACTCCACCCCACTGGAGGGTCCCAACCAAGAGAGGGTCGAGGAGGGCGCTTGATCGGTCACCAGAATCTTTGGCGAACAGTCATCTAGCTGGACGCGACACTCTTCGGCTGTGAAATGGCGGTTGATCCCCGAAATGGCTGCGCCGACCTTTAATGAACCGTAAAGTGTGTAAACATACTCAGGTATATTTCCTGACAGAACGGCCACACGATCGCCCACCCCCACGCCCCGATCGGATAGGAATCGTGCAAGCCTGTCAGACCGAGAGTCCAGCTCCGCATACGTGATCACTTGCACTGCCCCACTTCTTGCATAGAAGACTATGGCAGGCCTTTCTGGAGTAAGGGCCGCATGCCTTCGGAGCTGGTCACCGATCGCAGCCCT
>SKKR01000136.1 GCA_007123655.1 Thermomicrobiaceae bacterium | reverse complement strand
TCCCGGTTCAGTCTCTGGCTGGTTCGCTGGGACGTTGCCGGTCTCCTGTTTCTCGCGATCGGGCTGACACTCGTCGCCCTGTTTGTCTGGTGGTGACGATGTTTACGGCACAGAGTCGCTGGTTCAGAGAATTTACTGTTACTGGCACGCTGCTTCGTCTCGCCGCGGCCAGCGTACTCTGGCTGGTGCTTACGGCCGGGGACCTCCAGTACTGGGGACTGGCGCTGATCGCGATTGCAGGCGGCGCGGTCGCCAGTCTCGCACTTGTGCCCCGTGCGGAGATCGGGCTGTCGCCGCTCGGGTTGGCGAGGTTCGTTCCGTTTTTCCTCATCCAGTCGGTGCTCGGCGGGGTCGACGTCGCGTTGCGCGCGATAGCTCCACGCCCTCGGATCGATCCGGTATGGGTGGACGTGACGTTCAGGGTGGAGCCCGCGCCTGCCCGGGTCATGGTTGCGAACACGATGAGCCTGATGCCTGGGACGCTCAGCGTGTCTCTGGAGGGCGACAGGCTCCGGATGCATGTGCTGGACCGGTCGATGCCCGCGTCCGCGCGTGCCCGTGAGGTCGAAGAACACGTCGCGCGGATGTTCCGGATCGGGCTGCCAGGGTAACCGCTTGCGATTCCCGGTTGCCCGCCGTAGGATGCCGGCAGTCGATCCGGACGTCACGTTGAGATGAGAGGCGTCGATGTATCTGACCCGCCATATGACTGGCAACGGGCCTCGCTGGGCGCTCGACGGTCAGTATCTGCCATTGAACGCTGATCTGAGCTTCCTGCTGCAGCTCCCGGCTGGATCATTTCGATCCCTGCTCGATGAGCTGCCCAAAGGTCCGGAGGCGACCGGACCGATGACCGCGCCGATCGATGCTATGCAGGAGGTCTGGGCGGCTGGGGTGACTTACCTGCGAAGCCGGGAAGCCCGGGAGCACGAGTCCGATACCGGCGATATCTACGAAAAGGTCTATGATGCCCACCGGCCGGAGATCTTCCCGAAGGCGACCGGCTGGCGGGTTGCCGGACACGACGAAGGCATAAGAGTGCGATCGGACAGCACCTGGAACGTCCCCGAGCCGGAACTCGTCATCGTGGTCAATAGCAACCTCGAGATCATTGGCTATACCGCGGGAAACGACGTCTCTTCACGCTCGATCGAAGGTGAGAACCCGCTCTACTTGCCGCAGGCGAAGATCTTCGACCGCTCCTGTGCAATCGGCCCGGGAATTCAGCTTGCTGGCCCGGAAGAGGTGAGCGACGTGCCGATCTCGTTGCAGATTCATCGCCAGGGGGCTGTCGTGTTCGAGGGCGACAGCAGCACGAGCCAGATGAAGCGGACACCGCAGGAACTGGCCGGCTATCTGGGCAGGGAAATGAGCTTCCCGTACGGCGGGTTCCTCATGACCGGCACCGGTATTGTTCCACCGGACGACTTCACGCTGGATCCGGACGATCTGGTTGTCGTGATTGTGGGGGATCTGATTCTCACGAACGCCGTTCAGCGTTAGACGCCGCGCGGACCGGTTCTGCGAAATTGATGAACGCGCAATCCGAGTGGCGCATCTATGCCTGCGAGAAGGGACCATATCATGGCCGATCGTCGAAACCTTGATACCGTTGAACAGCTCATCGAAACGATCACCGCGGATTTTCCGGAGGCGCCGGCCGGGATGTCTCAGGACGAATTCGACCGGCTCTGTGCGAACATCGCCCGGGCGATTGCGACTGGAATGCAGTTGCACGAAGACCGCTATCATCAGATTCAGCCGGAGTTTGGCGAGCCACATCGACAGGAGGACTAGGCCGGGGGCAGGCCCCGGCGTGGTCTATGGCTGCGGCGCCGGCTATCTGCCGTTGCAGCGATCCCGTTCCAGTTTGATGACCAGATAGTCAAGCTGTTTGTTGAGCTTGCGCAACGTCGCCGCGGTCAACATGCGCGCTTCCTCCAGCGACTGTTCGCTGGCTATCCGGGTTGCGCGCATCGCCGTTTCACGCTGTTCTCGGGTGTCAGTGCCGGCCTCTTCGATCACCTGATCGACCCGGTCCGCCGCGGCGCGTAGATCGTCGCCGAGGCGGCGCATCGTCTCACGCGACTCCTGCTTGCTCCCGGTCGCAGCCCAGCTTCGCTGGATCGCCTGCGCGAGGCGGGAGCCGAGGTTTTCGAGTTCCACGCCGACTTCCCGCCAGGCGTCCGCGATCGTCGAAGCGCTCGGGTGCTCGTTGGTAAGAATCGAGCTGTTGTTTCGTACGTCTTGCGGGTCCATCGTGCTCGTCTCCAGGTTCCGTGCAATCTTCTGATTTCGGGAGTGCGTTCGAGATTCAGTTTCAGCGGGATCTGGTGTTGATTCAAGACATGAACTGCTTCGTCAGATTCCGTTACTATTGATCCTACCCGGGAAACAGGCGAGTTGCACGCTTATTGACGATATTGCTACATTCACGAGTTCAACTGTGCCGTTCCATTAACGTCCGGACCTGAGGCGCCACCAACTCCGCAAATAGACGAATCGTTCGCTGGACGCGTTCTGGTTCCAGTCCCGTAAGGTACGGGTTTGCCAGAAAGACGTTCAGCCCCAGCTTCTGCGACGTCTCTGCGATCTGTTGGGCGCACGTTTCCGGGCTCCCGCCGATCACCACGTTGGTTTCCCTGAGGTGCTCGAGCTGGGTTTCGGCTTCGGACCGGTCTGGGAGTTCCGACGGATCGATGGACGGGATCTCCCGAGGGCCAGCGGCGAACGCCTGTCCGATTCTCTGCAGGTCCTCGATCATCTCGTTGCGCGCGTCTTCGTCCGTCTCGGCAACGTAGAGGTGCCGCATTAGCCCGAGATACGGCCGGCGATCCGCATCGCGCTTTGATTCCGCCTTCTGTTCGTGGAACGCGCCGGCAGGGTTTGCCAGCCGGTCATCTGCCTGAAACCCGATCGCCAGCGATACTACGTTCCGGGCGCACCACGCGGCGGCTCTGGGATCGTTCCCGGCGTACCAGAGCGGCGGATGCGGCACCTGGACGGGGGCCTCCACACGGATATTCGTGTACTTGAACGCCTGGCCCGGAAAGTCAAACGTCTGGCCGAGCCAGGCCTTCCGCATCAGGGTCAGCGACTCGATCATCATTGGGTGTCTGATCGCCGGGTCGATTCCCAGGCTGGAGAGTTCCTCCGGCCGGTGTCCGAGACCAACCCCGGCTTCCATGCGTCCGCCGCTCAGGTGGTCCAGCATGGAGATGTCTTCCGCCAGGCGCACTGGATTATGCAGGGGGACGGTGAACGCGAGCGCCCCGATCCGGATTCGCCGGGTTCGCTGACTCATCGCTCCGAGCCAGGCGGTCGGGGACGGGGTCCGGTAGAGCGCCATGAAATGTCGTTCGGCAATGAAGTGGTAATCGAGACCCAGCTCGTCAGCGAGCGCCGCGTCATCGAGATGCCGGGTGTATGCCCGGTAGGACGGGATCTCCGGGGGCACCTGCATGATGTCGAAGATTCCGAACTGCACCTGCTGGTCCTTTCCGGGTTCTCGGCGAGTCTAGTCAGGTCTCCGCAAGGGGACTTCGTCGAGGTATCCGTACGGATCGAGCGGCCCATCAATCAGTGGGAGTGCGTAGTCCCGGAACGAAGGCGTCACCGACCGACCGCCAGCATCGATGAAGGCGTCCGGCAGACGTCGCTCACGGTTGGCAATCAGCGAAAGCTCGGCGTGGCTCGTGGTGTACCGGAATCTAGCGCCTTGAGCTTTTCGCGATATCGCCGTCCCGTGCGTGTATCCGAATTCTCAGCACCTCGCTGCTTGACATAGTGCTCCACGGCCTTCCGATTTCCGAGCACAGCGATATCGACAT
>SKKR01000025.1 GCA_007123655.1 Thermomicrobiaceae bacterium | reverse complement strand
GAACTGGAACTCCGCCGACGACTTCAGGCAATTCATTCCCTCCGGCAGGTATTGCAGGATGAGCAATACGAACAGCAGCGGCTCCAGGGCGAAGTCGATTCCCGTCTTGCTCCACTGCGAAACGATCTCGAACGTCTGATAAGTGAAATCTCCCGACTGGAGACGCGACTGGACCGGATGTCGTTCTCCGGTGCCGCGACCAGTGATGAGAAGCTGGATCAGGAAGCGGAGGAAGCACGCGCCGATGAGGCCGCCTGGTGGGCGGAGTGGCGACACCAGCAGTCTGAACGAGCCAGGCACCGCTTCACCAAGTCTGTGTCCCCGATGCCGGATGACATCCAGATGCGTCGCCTCTACCGAACGCTCGCTCGCCTCGTCCACCCGGACCGAGCACGTGACCCGGACGACCGCGAGCACCGGGAAGAAATCATGCGGCAAGCGAACGAGGCCAAAGAGGCGCGCGACCTGGTCAAACTCCAGCAACTTCTGTCGGCCTGGGCATCGAGCGACGACCACATCCCGGCCCAGGTCGATCGTCTGAAGGCTCGGATCGGCGAACTCGGGTTGGAGCACCAGCAGCTTCGCCGGGAACTGGCGCAACTGCGAGAGAACGCGCTTGGTCGACTGCTCCGTCTTAACGAACGCGATCTCCGTCGCCACCTGCGGCGAGAGGAGAGCAAGCTCAGGCGAGAACTCGCGCTCACCAGACTTCGGCGACGAAGGATCCTGCGCACGCTCGATGAACGACGGGAAACGTTGAGCGCATCGAGCGGAGAATCCTGAACGGTGAACGGTCACGTTCGATGAACCCGAACCAGCTAAACCGGGAGATTCGAAATCTCGAGGGAAATTTCCGTTCACGGCGACTTCCGGGCGGGTCGCTGGTAAGCGCGGTACTTGACCGCCGGTTGATGACCTGGAGCGACCGCGGTGGCGCCAGTCGCCTGTTCGGCGAAATCTGGTCCGAATACACCTGGCAACTCCTCACAAACGGCTCACGGCCCGGGCACCTCGGAAACAATGATCAGGAAACGCTCCATGTTGTGCGGCTGGATGCGAACCCGCGCATCGCCATTCAGGCGAGCCGAAACAAGCTTTCCAATCCGGATTTCCTCATTGTGTCCGGTGATCCGGAGCGCTCGGTGGTCGTCCGGGCAATAGATGCGAAGTTCGCGGTTGACCGGCTCAGACGGTCCCAGATCAGCGCTCAGGCGACGCAGGATCTTATCGAACTTCCCGGAAGCCTGGCGCGCACTCAGATCGAGCGAGAGATCGGCGAGGGTAAACGTCTAAGTCCAACTTACGGCCCTGGAGTCTTTCTCGCTCCGAGATCAATGCTGAACGACTACTACTACCAGAAGCTCACGTCAGGCCAAGACCCGGAGATTCCGCCAGAGGAACTGGAACTGGTGCAGGTAGACGCGGATTCCCTGTTCCAGGGGTCCGAAGTCTACGATCTCATGATGTTCATGCGGCGGGTCGATGCAATCCCGCCAGTGAACAACGTGGATGAACTCCTGTTGGGCATGTACTATCTGCGCCTTGCCTGTGCGGCACGCTGGATTGAGACTCAGGCACGAACGCCGCTGCTTTCAATCTCCGCTCCGGAACCGGTTGCCGCGGCCGAAGCACGCGAGAGCGCAGAGCGACGCCTGGTAGACGGGAGGACCGCGTTCAATCTCGTCGCGGACTGGTCACGTCTCGCCGAACGTTCGCTGGAGCGCCAGAAACAGGTTCAGGACGCCGCCATGCTCCCACTGAGGATGGCGGAGATACGGGAGATCGGACAACGCGCCGGTATTGGCGAGGACAAGAAACAATTGCGAAAGCTACGCGGATCGCTGGAGTGCCTGTTCCGCCACTCGCTGGTTGAAGAAATCGGCGAAATCCCCGCGCAACCGAAGGAGTCTTTCGACTCAATCCTGAAACGAGTTGCCAGCGCCCGGAAGAAGCTTCGACAGGAGATCCGGGCCCAGGCAACGTCCATCGCTTCGGACCTGAGCGAGCAAAGTTCGGCGGAGGATGAACGCACACCCGAGTCAGAATGATTGAACGTCGATCTCAACGTCAGAAACATGCCCGTCAGACAGATTATCTTCGATGAAGGTCACCACGTTTCGCACCATCTCTTCAGCGTGACGAGCCGAGTTAGATACCGCCGCGATGCCGATCCCGGCATTCTGCCAGCTTTCCAGATGGTCGATCTCGGCAATCGACACATTGAACCGGGACTGAACCCGTTTGATGACGGGGCGAACGCTGGAACGCTTTTGCTTGAGCGAGTGCGATTCGGGTATGTCGATCAGCACATAGGCAAGGGCTACGTGCACAACTCCTGCCCTTCGGTAACGACGATCGATAACGCGTCCCAGATGCGGCTTCGCCAGTCCGGTGCCTCGACCCTATGGTAGCGTAGTCAGGTCGCGACCGCGTCGACCAGATGAGAGGGGATTTGACCGCAATGACGACCTCCGGCAACCGTCACCCTGTATTTTTCGTGACTTCCCCACTGGACCGTTCCTGCGTCGAGCGTATTCGCGACGTCGCTGCGGGCAGGGTCGAGGTTCGACACGAGGCGGATCTTCTTCCCCCCACTAGATACGTAGCTGATCACGACGGCGTCGAACAGTTCACCCGAACCGCTGACCAGCACGATCGCTTCATGAGGCATCTGGCAGACGCAGACATCCTCTGGGATTTTCCAAAGCTCCCGTCCGACGAGACCGGGATCTTCGATGTCGCCCCGAATCTCAAGTGGGTGCAGACCACGAGTTCCGGTGTCGGTCAACTGGTTCATCGGCTCGGTCTCAAGGACGTACAGCTCATCGTGACCACAGCGAGTGGTGTCCACGCGGAACCACTGTCGGAGTTCGTGATGCTCACGCTGCTCATGCATGTCAAACAGTTCCGCCGCCTTGAGGCCGACCAGCGCGATCACCGCTGGGTTCGCTACTGTGGTGATGAACTGCCAGGGAAAACAATGGCCATCGTCGGGCCGGGCAGAATTGGTCGTCGCGTCGCAGAAGTCGCCCGGGCGTTCGGGATGTCGGTCATTGCCCTCGGCCGGAGGACCGGGCCGGATCGCGCCAGAGAAGTAGGCGTCGACCGGCTGTACACCCGGGACCAGTTGCACGAGATGCTTTCGCAGGCGGACTGCCTCGTCCTCTGCTGCCCGCACACGCCGGAAACCGAGAACCTTATCGACGCTCGTGCGTTCTCGGCCATGAAGCGGGGAGTCGTGTTCATCAACATCTCCCGCGGTCCGGTCGTCGTCGAAGAAGCGCTGTACAACGCTTTGACGGACGGGACGATCGGGTTTGCCGGGCTCGACGTGTTCCGGACCGAGCCGCTCGACGGCGGTAGTCCCTTCTGGGATCTGCCGAACGTGCTGGTTTCACCCCACTCGGCGAGTACCGCGGCGTCCGAAAACGAGAAGATCACCGATATCTTTTGCCACAACCTGGAATGCTTCCTGGACGGACGCACACAGGATATGCGCAATTTGCTGGACTTCTCGGCGATGTACTGACGGTCGCGGTCATCTCACGGCGTCAGTACGCCGGTTCCTGTTCGAGGTCTGCGGTGACCAGAGACAAAGGCGCAGACGGACGGCGAAATCCGTGGTTCGCCAGAAATTCGATGACGTCGAGAATGACATCATCCGGGGTCGACGCCCCCGCAGTCAGGCCGATTCTCGTGCGGCCGGTGAGCCATTCGTGATTGATTTCGTCTTCGGATTCGATATGGTAACTCGGCACACCGTTGCGATTGCCTACTTCGGCCAGGCGCGCGGTGTTCGAGCTCTTCCGGCCGCCGATGACAAGAATTACGTCAACCTCGCG
>SKKR01000189.1 GCA_007123655.1 Thermomicrobiaceae bacterium | reverse complement strand
GGGACGGGACCTGCGTCCTGATCTTCTGGAGGTAGTCGAAGTCGAGTTCGGCGACGACCACGCCTTCCTTGTCCGGAGCATCGGCGAGGAACGTTCCCCAGGGATCGACGACCAGGCTGTGCCCGTAGCACTTTTTGCCCGGTTCGTGAGGTCCCCACTGCGCCGGGGCAACCACGAAGCACTGGTTCTCGACCGCCCGTGCTTTCAGGAGCGTATGCCAGTGGTCCTTTCCGGTGAACTCAGTAAAGGCGGCCGGGACGAAGATGATCTCGGCCCCGTCCAGCGCGAGCATCCGGTACAGCTCTGGAAACCGGATGTCGTAGCAAATCGTCAGGCCGGCGGTATGCCCGTCGATCTCCGCGGTCACGACATCCTCCCCCGGAAGGATCCGATTTGACTCGTTGGAGCTCACATGACCGGTAATGTCGATGTCGAAGAGGTGAATCTTGCGGTAGGTGGCGACGAGTTCGCCGTTCGGATCGAACAGCGTGCTCGTGTTGTAGAACTTCCCGGGAGTATCGGTCAATTCGATGATCGAGCCTCCGAGGATCCAGACCCCACGCTGCTGTGCCTTGCGCGAGAACCGTTCGGTCGTCGGACCGGGGACCGGTTCTGCGATACCCTCCTTGCTCTCATCCGGACCCAGATAGTCAACGTACTCCGGCAGCGCGATAAGCCTTGCACCGCGTTCCGCCGCTTCGTCGATCAGTTCCTCTGCGCGATCGATGTTCGCCAGTTTGTCATCCTGCGAGTTGATCTGACAGAGTCCGACCCGCATGGGCCCGTCCATATCACGCTCCTCACTCCTGTCCATCCAGCCACAATAGATTCTTCCGGACCGCGTTCCGGTTGAAAATCTGCTGCGTATCACGATGTCCAGTATAGCCGGGACTGAGGGGACCGGGTTTACCTGCTGCGGGAAATCTGGCGGCAGAGAAGCGTGGGGCCCGGCCGGGGGAGTCGATTCCGGGCCCCACAGGAGCTTGAAGGTGGGTCAGTTTCGTTAGCGCGGTGACTGGTGCGGAACGGGAGACTGAATTGGCGAGCCGTCCACACTGAGCAGTCGCTCACCGAGGTGAACAATCCAGAGGCCGATGTCGCGACGGAGCCGGGAAGCCCGTCTGCGCCCGGCTGGAACGCGCACCACTTGTATGCGAGCGGAATCGCGGTACAGCATTTCCTGGCGAGACTTCATGAGCGCGTTGACGCTCCACTCATCTGCGAAATTGATCATGTCCCGTACCTCCATTAAGTGACGCCGGTCGAATCGTCTGATCACAGTATGACGTCTTTGCGAGGTAGGGACATCCGATGGATTACGGAGATTTGAAGGCGAGGTTCGGGCTAACTGAAACCGTGACTGCTACGTAGTTAACGCAATGTCACAATGCACGCTACAGAATCTCCTGCCGGACCGCCTCGGCGGCAGCCGCCGCCCTGGAGTGGACGTTGAGTTTCCCCAGAATGCTGGTGATGTGGGTGGAGACAGTACGCGGGCTGATGAAGAGCTGATCGGCGATCTCTCGATCGGTCTTGCCGTCCGCGACGAGCCGGAGCACGTCCATCTCACGCCGGGTCAGCCCGGCCGGAAACGTGACTCTACGCGCTTTCGCCCGCCGGGGCTGTTCGGAGATCCCGCTGGCTCGCTCGAGCGCGGGCCGGGCATCGATTTCTTCGAGTATTCGGACCGCCTCGGACTTCCGGCGTTTCCCTTCACGAGCGTCACCGGTCGCGAACGCCAGTTCCGCCTGCGCAAGCGTCGAGACGCCAACATCATTAGGCGAATGGCAGGCGGCGGCCAGATCACGGGCCTCGAGCAGGTATGCGGCGGCATCCTCGAAACGATCCATGCTCAGCGCGATCTCGCCGCGGAGACGTTGGGCAATCGCCAGCGAGAGTGGCTGCCGGGGGGCTTCGGCGGATGCCACGGCCTGGCTCGCCAGTTCCAGCGCGTCAGCACTTTTTCCCTCCTGCCAGAGAAGTTCCGCCCGCACGGTGAGACCGTCGGCACGGCCAAGCACGGCGCCGCTCCAGTCCAGCCACCGGTCGTGGGCACCGACCCACGCCCGGGCGGACGAAAGGTCACCGGCGTCGATCGCGATGGACGCGGCCAGTCGTTGTAGAGGCATGACATCCAGGATGATCGCGCTGCCGGGACGCATGTCCGGACCATCCGGAAGCTGTTCGCGGATCAGCTCCTGCGCGAGCTCAATATCCCCCTGACTCCTGGCGATCATCGCCAGCATCGTGGTAGCGAACGGCCGCCAGCCTCGTCGTCTCGTCGGGGTTCGGGCAGCCATGGCAAGCTCACGGGCTTCTTCCCACTGACCTTCGAGGTAGAGAAGCGGGAGCCAGACGAATCTGGGTGGGAGATCCACCGTGGCGCCACTTGCTCGCCGCCAGGAGTCCTCCGCCTCCCTGGCCAGACGGTGACGCTCCTCGAGATCATCGGTGGCAAAGGGGATGACCACCTCATAAAGCTCCAGCAGAAGGGCGTTCCCGACCTGGTAGGGGTGATCAGCGCTCAGATAGGCCTCCAGCGCCCGCTCGCAGGCATCGCGCGCGTCATCCGGCCTTCCCAGCAAGGCATAGCTACTGGCAAGCGCCCGCCAGGCGTTGGCGTGGGCAGACGTTCCGATACCCGGCGTCGCCTTCCGGTCCACCACTCGCCGGCCTTGCTCCAGTGCTTCCTCCGCCCGGCCGGTCACGGCCAGCCAGTTCGCGAACGCCCCCTGAAACTGATATTCGTCCGGCGGTTCACCGTTCCTGAGTTGGAACTGACGTAATCTGGATCGCTCCGCATTCGACAGGGATTCGATCTCGTCAAGACCGCCCGCCAGGCAGTCAAGTCCATCCAGTAGATCGCCCACCGCGCACATGAGGGCTCCCCTGAAGCACCGGACGTAGGCCGTCACGACGTGGTCGTCCGCCTGAAGGGTCGCGTTTATCGCTTCATCCACATAGTGAAGCGCCTGCCGCGGGTCCGCGTAGCGGCGCATCCGGGCGATCCGGTAGAGCAACTCGGCGCGTTCCTCCGGTGCCGCTCCGCGGGACTCCAGCAGCTCGAGCGCGGCGTCGAACCGCTCCGCTGCTGTCAGGAGCGCGTAGGACCGCTGAGCCCGTGTCCCAGCGCGAATCAGCCACTCAGCCGCCCGGGGATCGCCAGCGCGATGAAAGTGATACGCCACCGTGTCCGGGTCAGGATCATGCCGGGAGAGGAGCGCATCGGCAATCTCGCGGTGCCGCGCGCGCCGCCGCGGAGGGAGGATCTCCTCGTAGAGCGATTCACGAACCAGTGCGTGGGCGAACCGCACGCTGGCTCCGTCGTCGGCGGCTTCCAGAACTCGCGCGGCAACGCCGCGTTCGACGATGTCGAGCGCAACGCGCTCCTGGACGGTGCTCACCTGACACCACAGATCCAGCGGCACTTCCTGACCGATTACGGCTCCCACGGAGAGGAGATCGTACGCCTCTTCTCCGAGATTCATGACCCGGCTGTCGATCACCTGTTTCAGTAGCGTGGGAACGCGGGCGCCGGTCAGGTCGCCGAGCCGCCAGCCGTGTCCGCCGAAACTGAGGACACGTTCCTCTTCCAGAGCGCGGAGCATCTCGCCGACGTACAGTGGATTCCCTTCGGCCAGTTCCCCGAGGTACGTGAGCAGACGATGCTCGTCCTCTGCTTCGAGCGCATAACTACTGGCGATGAGTTCGCGGACGTGCCGTTCCTCCAGCGGGTGGAGATCGATTCGGACAGCTCCGGCCTGGCGAACCAGAACGGGAAGGAGCGGGGACAGCGGGTGGTGACGTGTCAGATGCTCCGACCGGTAGGTCGCCAGCAGCAGCACCGGCAGGCTCT
>SKKR01000548.1 GCA_007123655.1 Thermomicrobiaceae bacterium | reverse complement strand
TGTCCGGTCTGGGGATCTATCTCTATAACGCGCACCCGCTGACGCTGGCGGTGCTGGTCGTCTTCGCGGCGTCCTGGCTCCTGGCAGGGCGGTGGCCCATCACGAGAGCCGAGGTCCGGGCCGGCCTCGCCTATGCCTGTGGGCTGGTCGTGTCGCTGTTTCCGATGCTCTGGTTCATCTGGAACAACACGGAGATGTACCGCCGGTCAATCACGCGGCACTCAGTCAGGGACACAGCGGACTGGCGGGCGCTGGACGGGCCGGTGGCACAGGTGCAGTTCGTGATGGAGGAATACATCGGGTTCTGGTGGCGTCTCTCATTCAACCCTCAGGTCGACTACGTCGATGCGACCGGCGTCACGGAGACGGTTCACCCGATTCTGCTTGCGCTCGCGCTGGCCGGGTTACTGATCGGTCTGGTTCGACGCCGAAACCCGCTCGTCTGGGTTGCATCGATGATCGTCCTGGTCATGCCATTCGCGACTGTCATGACGGAACAGGGCGAAATGCGGCGTACGTTCGTGATCGCTCCGTTTCTGGCGATGTTCGTTGCGATCGCGGTGGTTGAGGGGGGTCGGTTTGCCCGCGCGAGATGGAATACCGCTGGCCTGTGGGCCACAGTCGCGCTTGCAGGCGTGTTGCTCGGATTCGCGGTAACGACCCAACTTCGGAACTACTATGTCGTGCACGGGGAATCATCGGTTCAGCAGTGGATCTTCGCTGAACCGTTCTATGACGCTTCGATGTATATGCAGTCTCTGTCCGGAGATCCCGACATTTACTTCCTGTCGGACCGCTGGTCGATCGACTACGAACCCCGGCGATTCCTCGCTCCGGACGCCCGTGGTGAGGACAGGTCCGAGGAGTTCGGCCGGTACGATCTCACGGTCGAAGACGAAGCTGGTCTGGTTGTCTTCATCTTCATCGGCGACTATCTGCCGGACGTCGAGCACGTGCAGGCTGAATACCCGAACGGAGAGATCGTGACCGGTACGCGCCGTGGTGAGACTACGTTTGTCGCGTACGAAGTCAGGCCGTGACGGCGGCATGACTCAGAGGAGGTAGGTCAGCAGCCAGAACACGGCGGCCAGGAGGATGAAGCCGATCAGGATCCGACCCAGATAGTCCTTCTGCGGCGCATTATCGTTGTTTCCGGACGACGATGGCTTCTCAGGCACGATCCGGGCTCGCTCCGGGGCTTCTGACAGTGCTGCATCGGGCCCGACGTCACTCCTCGCGGGCCTTGACCATCATCACCGGTCGTTCCGCGTTATGCAAGACACGCTCGGCGACCGATCCCATCAGGAACCGTCCCATACCGCTGCGGCCGTGGGTCGAGATCGCGATCAGGTCGGCGCTGGTCTCTTCCGCGAACTGGGTTATCCCGAGTGATGGCTGGATGATCCGGACATCGCGTGCAACCGTCGCTCCCTCTGCTTTTAGCCTGCCGGCGACATCCTCCAGATAGTCCTCTGCGGCATCGTGAGCCTGGCGCTCGTAGTCGGCGATAACTTCCGAGGTGTAAGCCTGTCCCGGGGCGACTGGTTCAACGATCCGGATTAGCACGTAACGGACGTCGTTGCCGAAGACTGAACGAGCCTTCTCGAGCGCCTGTTCGGCGAATCGGGAACCGTCGAGCGGAACCATGACTCTCGCGATACTCCGCTTGCCGTATTCCGCCTTCGAGTCTTCCGACGCTTTGACGACGATAACTGGCATGTTGCTTGCCTGAATCACCCGGTTGGCGACGCTTCCGATAAGCATGCGGCCGAGCCCTGTGCGACCGTGGCTGGCCATGATGATGATCGTCTGCGGGGATGCTTCAGCGGCCTCGAGAATCTCTTCGGCTGCCTGTCCGAGGCGGACCTCGGTCGCGACGCGCATGTTCTCGAAGGTTGTCGCGACGCCATCGAGGTATTCCTGCAGGCGCTTTTCTTCGCTCGCCAGCCGTTCAATGTCAGCGGGTTTCCACCGGGAGGAAGATGCATCCCGCGCGGTGATGTAGAAGTCTCTCGGCGGATCGATGACGCTCACCAGCGTCACTGACGCGCCGGTTCGCTCGGCAAGTCCGCGCGCCACCGGAAGTGCGGCATGTGACAGTTGTGAACCGTCGAGCGGGACGACGATACGGCGTACCATTAGAGTCCTCGATTCATTCCAGTGGGCTTCCGGGCACAGGACATCTCCGTGCCAACACTCTGATGATCCCTCGCCGCACGGGATGGTTGCATCAACGCCAACAGGGATCGTGCAACAACTTCGTGTCGATCCTGAACTCGCCCGGTTGCGGTCACTGGAACGAAGGGGGCTAACGCGTCGCGAACACCGGTTGCTCGAGCCCCCAGGAGACGACCCGGTCCGGGATAACGCGGAACCAGGTATCGCCGAAGGGCGCGTCCCCGCCCTGCTGCTCGTAGATGACCGCGGTTCCCCGTATGGTAATACCGCGAGGTCTCCACGGCTTGACTGAGGCGAGATCGTCCACCACGAACGCGACGCGCGGGTTTTCGTGAATGTCTCGCGCCTTGCGGGTGGCGGCGAGATCATACCCGCCGATATCGATGGTGCCGGTTTCCTCATTGTAGCGGAAACCGACCGGTGTCACGTGCGGCTGCCCCTTCGCGTTGGCTGTGGCAATCCGGCCGAGCATCTGTGATCGCAGATAAGTGATTTCGTCGTCGTTCAGATACTGCATTTCCGTTCCCTTCAAACTGGATTCCAACCAATACGGACAGTCTGACGCGAAACCAGCGAACGGGAATCGGAAGAAGTTCGTAAAATCGCCTGGCTGGTGAACTACGACAGTCCCGCTTGCGCCACCGGGGACCCGCGCTATGCTGAGCAACACGGATCGAACACACTCGCCCGGAGCGGAGGTGGTCCATGGAGCGAATCGGGTTTGTCGGGACCGGGGCCGTCGGAAGCACACTGGCACGGGCGCTGGACCAGGCGGGCTTCGGTGTCATCGCGGTCGCGGGCAGAACCCCGGATCGTTCGAGGGTACTCGCGGCCGAGCTTGACGGCTGTACCGCGTTAGACGAGCCGCAAGCGGTAGTTGACGCGACGGACCTGGTGTTCCTGACTGTTCCGGACGACGCGATCAGCGAGGTCTGCGCGTCGCTGCGCTGGACCGAACGGCACGCCGCCGTCCACTGCAGCGGAGCGCATACCGTGGCGTCGCTCCAGGCAGCGGCCGGCGCGGGAGCGCAGGTGGGCGCCTGTCATCCCATGCAGGCATTTGCCGGCTCCGGCGACGTTGCCGAACACTTGAAAGGGTGCATGTTCGGCGTGGAAGCCGAAGAGCCGCTTCGCGGGACGCTTGACCACCTGGTGCGAGGGATCGGCGGGTGGTCGATGTTCCTGCGGAGTGAGGACAAGGTGATGTACCACCTGGCCGGCGTGATCGCGTCCAACTACCTGGTCGCGCTCGCAGCATCAGCCACCGAGTTGCTTCAAAGTAAAGGGTCGAGCCGGGACGACGCGTTGACGGGTCTCATGCCGATTTTGCGCGGAACAGTCAGTAACCTTGACAGCCGCGGGCTACCGATGGCGCTCACGGGGCCAATCTCGCGCGGGGACATCGGAACCATCCAGACGCATCTGGAAACGCTCCGGGAGCAACACCCGGATCTGCTCTCGCTCTATCTCGAATTGGCGTGGCGAACGGTTCCGGTCGCGCTGGAACGCGGCGGGCTCTCATCCGATCGCGCCAGGGAGCTTGAGTCGCTGTTCAAACGCTTCGCAGTGCCCGAGTAGCGATCGGGGTTGCATCCTGCTCCCACGCGACTTGATATCCGCACTGGTTGAAAAAGTGTCGGGACACAGGAAGGGACCCTTAGACCTGTTTTCAATGGCATT
>SKKR01000150.1 GCA_007123655.1 Thermomicrobiaceae bacterium | reverse complement strand
CAGATTGACGATGGGATCTCCAGGCCAGACGGGTAGATCCGGGCGCAGGGAGACGCTGATCTCAATGAACCGATTGCCCACAGGTCGTCCAATCGTCTAAGTGCTGCGCGAGTGAAGCCGTGGTCGATCTCAACAGCGATGCCCGGCACGGATTGTACCGGGCATTTAACGTCAGTGGAATGAACGCGGGAACCAGCGCGCTCAGCTAGACTTGCGCGGACTCGCGGTCCTCACGCCACTCGGCAAACTCCTCTTCTTCCTGGAGAATGCTTTCGATCTCTTCTTTCAAGGCAGGCACGATCTCGTCCTCCATCACTCGCCGGAGGATCTTGCCCTTGCGGAAGATCACACCTTTACCGCGACCGGCCGCGACGCCAACGTCCGAGTCTTTCGCCTCTCCGGGTCCGTTGACGACGCACCCCATCACCGCCACTTTGATCGGCGCCTTGATGTTCTTCAGGTACTCGTCGACCTCGTTGGCGAGCGAGAACAGATCCACCTCTACCCGGCCGCAGGTCGGGCAGGCGACCATCGTCGCGCCGTGTTGCCGCAGATCGAGGCTCTTGAGGATTTCGTAGCCGACGAAGACTTCCTCGACCGGGTCGGTGGTCAGCGACACCCGGATCGTATCTCCGATACCGTTTGCCAGAAGCGTCCCGAGCCCGACCGCGGAGCGAACAGATCCGGCCTTGGGCGTTCCGGCTTCGGTCACGCCCAGATGCAGCGGGTAATCATTGAGTTTCGCCATCCGGGAATAGGCCTCGAGCATGATCGGAACTTCGAACGCTTTGAGCGAGATCTTGATGTCGCCGAAGTCAAGATCCTCCAGAATCTTCACGTGTCCCAGCGCGGTGCGAACCATGTGCTCGGCCACGAGTTCAACCTGGGATGCGTTTTCCTGCGCCATTTCGTCGACGAACTCTTTCGACATCGGCGGCAGGGAGCCAAAGTTCGCTCCGACGCGGATCGGAATCTGGCGTTCCTTTGCGGCAGTCACGACCTCTCGGACGTCCTCGTGCTTGCGGATGTTCCCCGGATTCAGCCGGATGCCATCGATTCCAGCATCGATCGCCTTGAGCGCCAGCGTGTGCTCGAAATGAATGTCGGCGATCAGCGGTACATTCGTGTGCGGGGTGATCTCCGGAAGCGCGGCGGCCGCGACGCGATCTGGAACCGCGATACGGACGATCTCGCACCCGGCGTCCGCCAGTTCCGCGATCTGCTCGAGCGTTGCTTTGGGATCACGAGTATCGGAGGTGGTCATTGACTGGACGCGAATGGGTGCGCCACCGCCGATCTGAACGTCGCCAACGTGTATTGCGCGCGTTTTCCGTCTCGAGGCCATCATAGTGTGGAGATCCTCCCAATCGTTGCTGCCTCGGTTGCGCTCGTATGCGCGACTCAATTGTAATGCATTGAGCGTTTCTACTCAGTGTTCGACCGACTGGCTCACGGCAGAATGGAATCTCCACTTACCAGGCGGTCGATATCCAGGAATGCGATGAAGAACATCAACCCGAGTAGCATGACGAGGCCCACCAGGTGAACCAGGCCCTCACGCTCTGGAGAAACGGGGCGGCCACGCAGTGTCTCGATGAGGACAAACAGCAATCTGCCGCCATCAAGCGCCGGCAGCGGTAGCAGATTCAGGATGCCAAGATTCAGTGATAAGAGGATAGTGAGGTTTGCCAAGGCGATCCAGGTCGGCTCCGGACTGACCTCGATGACCTCCGAGGCGAGCTGACCCATTCCGATCGGTCCGGCGATGCCGTCCAGCGGAGCCTCTCCGCTGATGAGCATCATGATCCCTTCATAGAACGCGGTCAGAATGTTCCACGTTTCGACGAACCCAAGCGGGATGATCTGCCAGAGCGGCACGGAATCGGCGTCGATATCCTGTTGGACCGTGACACCTATATCGGCCGGTTCATCCTCGTCGTCCGCCACTGGCACGCTCAGTGTGATCTCCTGCTCGGCACCGTCACGCTCGATAACCAGCGTCACGTCCTCGCCCTGGTGCTCGTTGAGCATGATCATGAAGAGCGACGCATCCGGGATCTCCCGGCCGGCGATCTGGATGAGTTGATCTTCCTCCTCCATGCCGGCATCAGCGGCAGGACTGCCTGCCTCGATATCTCCGACGAAGAGGGCTGCTCGTGGCGAGGCCGTAATCTGTATGCCGGTTCGGCCCTGGTCCGGAGGCGGATCTTCTCTCGGCGCCACGACCGTCTCGATCTCGGCACCGTCCCGAAGAACGGTGACCGGCATCTCGGACCCGGCGTGACTGTGCGTCGTCGTCACGACGTCGGTCATCTCGTCGACCGAACGGTCCGCAACTTCCAGGAACCGATCACCAGGTTCCCATCCCGCCTCGGCAGCGGGTGAGTCCGGCTCGACCTGGGCGATGTAGACATGGGTTACCGGCTCGCCGCGGACGCCGATCAGGACCATGACCATCACGATCGCCAGCGCGAAGTTCATGAAGGACCCGGCTCCGTAGAAGAACGTCCGGGCAAGTTTCCCCTTTGCGTGAAGACTGTCGTGATCTTCGGCTGATCCATCCTCACCGTGAACGCGCACGAAGCCGCCGAGCGGAATCGCGTTGAACGAGTAGATGACTCCCCCGCGTTCGCGGCCAAGCACTCTGGGAGGAAGGCCGAGACCGAACTCCTTGACGCGGATTCCGACCATACGAGCACTGGCGAAATGGCCGATCTCATGAACGAGGATAAGAACAGCGAGTATCGGAATGATATAGAGGGCGCTCAATGAACCTGCCTTTTATCCAGTCTGGCGGCCGAATCCCGATCGGCGAGAGGCTGACGTCGATGAACTGCCGTCAGGTCAGCCGCCAATGGTACTGACTGTTGAAACGCGCCGTCAACGCGACGCGGACCTGCGGACTCCGGCGCCCGACTCCCGGTCCGGAGCGGGCACCACAGAGAGTGTACCGCCTGGCATCGAGTGGCGGCGGGCGACTCCGAAAAGCATGTTAGAATGTTGCGGCCGTCTCGTCCCGGCCTACGGTGTAAACTCGTTCAGACTATTGGAGTAATACGAATGATCATCGGGGTTCCGAGAGAGATCAAAGACAACGAGAGTCGTGTCGCGGTGACGCCTGGCGGCGTCAGCGAGTATGTCAGTAATGGCCACACGGTGCTTGTTGAGGTGTCTGCCGGAACCGGAAGTGGGTTTTCCGATGACGAGTACCGGTCGGCCGGAGCGGAGCTCGTTGATACCCACGAGGATGTCTTTTCCCGGGCGGAGATGATCATCAAAGTGAAAGAGCCGATCGCTCCAGAGTACCCGCTGCTTCGAGAAGGACAGATCCTTTACGCCTATCTGCACCTTGCGGCGGAAGAGGAATTGACGAAGGTTCTGGTCGATCAGAAAGTCTCGGCGCTGGCGTACGAGACCGTTCAGATGGAGGACGGGAGCTTGCCCCTCCTCGCGCCGATGAGCGAAGTTGCCGGACGCATGGCGACACAGGTTGGCGCGCAGTACCTCACAAAAACGCATGGCGGCCGCGGGTTGCTTCTCGGCGGCGTTCCGGGCGTGGCGCCGGCGAACGTGGCGGTCGTCGGCGGGGGGATGGTCGGGACCAACAGTACCCAGATGGCGCTTGGACTCGGCGCGCAGGTAACGATCCTTGACGTCAGCATGGATCGACTCCGCTATCTTGATCAGGTGCTCCACGGTCGCATCCGAACCATGGCGTCGAACAAGCAGAACCTCGAGGATGTCGTCAGAGAATCGGATCTGGTTATCGGTGCGGTATTGATTCCCGGAGCGAAAGCCCCCAAACTGGTGACGCGAGAGATGGTCGGCACAATGAACGAAGGTGCTGTTCTGGTCGACGT
>SKKR01000066.1 GCA_007123655.1 Thermomicrobiaceae bacterium | reverse complement strand
CTGGAAACATTGATCCTGGCGTTCTTCGTACTGGCGAGCGCGACCATTCTCGGATCACTCTCAATGCTCCCAGGTGGGCTGGGAGCGGCGGAAGCTTCAGTTGCAGGTCTGCTGATCATTCTTGTACAGGACCCGATCATGACGACCGAAGTCGCTGGCGCGGCAACCCTGCTCGTGCGGTTCGCTACACTCTGGTTTGGGGTCCTGCTGGGCGTGATCGCGCTGATGATGATCGAGCGGCATTTCCAGGGGCTCGCAGCGCCTGATCGCTCGTCCGCGCCGAATCCAGACAGCGCCCGGGGGTGACGGTAAGCCACCCCTGGAGATCACGCACATTTCGGGTTTGATCAGGCGACGTCGCTACTGACGCCCGGGAGGGGTTCTGCTGTCTCGCGGGCGACGCATGATCTGTTCGCCGCCTCCGTCGCTTGACGCAGAAGACTCCTCACGAGGAGACTCCGATCGCTGTCCACTACTACTTCGTTCACGGTCCCGGCCGCGGTTCTGCTGGCGGCCGCGATCACCACCACGGCGCTCGCCTGACCCTCCGCCGCTTCGATCGCCTCCACCGCCGGAAGCGCCGCTGTCACCGTTTTCCGGTGTCATGAGCCGCTTGCGAGAGAGATTGATCTTGCCGTCATTCCGGATCGCGCTGACGACCACCGTGACTTCGTCACCAACCTCGACGACGTCCTCGACCTTCTCGACGCGCCGGTTCTCGAGTTCCGAGATGTGGACGAACCCATCCTTGCCCGGGAGGATTTCGACGAACGCGCCGGACTGAATAATCGTCTTCACCTTGCCGGTATAGACCTCCCCGACCTCGGGAACCTTCGTCAGGGCCTCGATGCGTCCGATCGCGGCGTCCGAACTTTCGCGGTCAACCGAACTCACGTAGACCGTACCGTCTTCTTCAATCTCGATTTTGGCGCCGGTTTCTTCCTGGATACCGCGGACCGTCTTGCCACCCGGGCCGATGAGCATGCCGATCTGCTGCTTGTCGATCTGCAGCCGGGTTATCTGCGGGGCGTAGTCGGAGACTTTGCCGCGAACCGCTTCGATAACCTCTGCCATCTTGCTCAGGATGAACAGGCGTCCTTTGCGTGCCTGTTCCAGCGCTTCCCGCATAACCTCCGCGGTGATACCGGCCACCTTGATGTCCATCTGGATCGCGGTAACGCCATCCGCCGTTCCAGCGACCTTGAAGTCCATGTCACCGAGCGCATCCTCAACGCCCTGAATGTCACTCAGGATCTGATACTTTCCAGAACTTTCTTCGGTGATGAGTCCCATCGCCATGCCGGCCACAGGAGCCTTTATCGGGACGCCGGCGTCCATGAGCGCCATCGTGCTGCCACAGACACTCGCCATCGAGGTTGATCCGTTTGATGTCACGACTTCGGAGACGAGCCGCATCGTGTACGGGAAGTCGTCTTCGTCCGGCAGCATGGGAAGCAGCGCCCGCTCCGCCAGTGCGCCATGCCCGATGTCCCGCCGGCTTGGACCACGCATGAACCGTGCTTCACCAACGCTGTACGGCGGGAAGTTGTAATGGTGCATGTAGCGCTTGGACTCTTCGAGGCCAATACCGTCGATCATCTGGCCTTCACCGGACGTACCGAGCGTCGCGACCGTTACAGCCTGGGTCTGACCTCGGGTGAAGATCGCCGAACCGTGCGTTCTCGGGAGATAACTGACCTCTCCCCAGATCTCGCGGATCTCGTCTGGCTTCCGGCCATCGGGTCGCTCACCCGACTCCAGAATCTCACGTCGCACCATTCCCTTGACGAGACTCTGGTAGATGTCCGAGACCTCGCGGGATGAGGGAAGTGTCGCAACCTCCTCATCGGACATTCGCTCCGGGTCCGCCGTGCAGAAATGAGCAACGACCTCGTTCTTGAGTTCGGCCGTCGCCTCAATTCGACGCTCTTTATCCGGGTTGAACAGGGCGCCCTTAAGCTTGTCCGAGACATAGGCCTCGATCTTGTTCTTGAGCTCAGTGTTCTCTTCAGGCGGTGAAAACTCGCGCTTTGGTTTGCCGACCGCTTCGCGGAGATCATTGATCACGTCAACGAGCCGCTTGATCTCGTCATGACCAACCATGACCGCTTCGATCATGCGTTCCTCGTCGACTTCGCTGGCGCCACCTTCAACCATCATGACCGCATCGGCGGTACCGGCGACCACCATGTCGAGCCGGCTGTTTTCAAGTTCCGCGGAGGTAGGGTTGATCACCAGTTGGCCATCTATATCGCCAACGCGTACCGCCGCGACCGGTCCGTTCCACGGAATATCCGAGATTGAAAGCGCCGCCGAGGCACCAATGATGGAGAGGACGTCGGGGTCGTTCTGCTGGTCGGTTGACATCACCGTCGCAATGACCTGGATTTCCGAGCGCCATCCATCCGGGAACAGCGGCCGGATCGGTCGGTCGGTAAGACGGGCGGTCAACGTTGCCTTCTCGGACGGACGTCCTTCGCGCTTGATGAACCCGCCAGGGATCTTCCCGGCCGCGTACATCTTCTCTTCGTAATCAACGGTCAGCGGCAGGAAATCAACGCCGGGCCGAGGCTCCTTGGAGCCGACCGCGGTACTCAGCACCACGGTATCGCCATAGCGAACCGTAACTGCGCCGTCCGCCAGTCCGGCGATCCGGCCATGTTCGATTGTCAACGTCCTGCCGTTAACTTCTACAGTTCGTTCGGTAATTACTGGAGGCATATGTATGCTCCCACTCCTTTTCGTGCAGGCGCTCTGCGCCCGCCATGTCATGCTGTAGCCGGCGTTGCGATCAGTGTGGGAGGAGTTAGGAACTGGCGTTCGGCGACGAACCATAGCGGAGTGCTCACCGCCGTACTCCAATACCTAACACCTCACCATCACGCTGATCAAAATGCCGAACTAGTTGCCTCTCCGACGTCAACTGGCGCCCGACTCGTTGCCGGACGCGCTCAACGTGCCCTGGAAACGTCAACGGCCCAGGGACTCGATCCCAGGGCCGCTCCAAATGGCACGTCTGCAACAGGTGTTTTGATCTCGCTAGATACCCGCGGGAACGGGAATGCACATCGCCTGATCATACAAACTCTTAGCGGCGTAGCCCGAGCCGGGTGATCGTCTCGCGATACCGCTCAACATCCTTCTTGCTCAGATAGCTCAACAGCCGTCGACGACGACCGACCAGCTTCAGCAGTCCTCGCCGTGAATGGTTGTCATGCGGATGTTCGCGCAGGTGCTGCACCTGGTTGTTGATCCGCTCGGTCAGCAGCGCAATCTGAACTTCCGGTGACCCCGTGTCGCTCTCGTGGGTCTGGAAGTCATTGACAATGTCCTGTTTCTGGGCCTTGTGCAACGCCATCTACTCGGCGCCTCCCTCTACTCCCGCGCAAATCACGATCAAATACTCTCCAATTATAGCAGCGTGTGCATCTCACCACAATTACTGATTCCGCCCGCCAACACGGGGATCTTTCCCTGAGCTATGGGTTCCGGATCAGGCAACAGCTTCCTGCCTGGCGACGTTCACCGTACCCTGGCCGCGCTGCATCGCGACCATTCCGGTCCGCGTAATCTCCTTGATCCCATATGGCCGGATCAGCGAAATCAGTGACTCGATCTTGTCAGAGGGGCCGGTCACCTCGATCACCAGCGAGTCCGGCGAGGCGTCGACGATCCGCGCCCGGTAGACCTCAGACACCAGCCGCATGATATCGCCGCGCGTACGTTCGCTCGCCGCGATCTTGATCAGCGCAAGCTCGCGCTGGATCAGATTCTCACCGGTGACGTTCGTCACCTTGATGACTTCCAGCTGCTTGTACAACTGTTTGGTGAGTTGCTCGATCGTCTTGTCATCCCCGCGCACGACCAGCGTGATCCGCGATTGATCGCTCGTCTCGCTGTGACCGACCGCAATGCTGTCGACGTTGAACCCGCGCTGGCGGAACAGACTCATGATCCGGTTCATGACACCTGGCTGATCCTCAACCAGCACGACCAGTGTGTGACTTCTCATTCCTACCACTCCGTTTCGTGCTGTTCGATGATCTCCCGGAATGACCCGCCGGACGGAATCATCGGATAGACATTCTCTTCCTGATTGACCACGAATTCGATGAGGACCGGGCCATGAACGGACTGCGCCCAGCGAATGACCTCTTCGACCTCGTTCGGTCTGGCGACCCGGCGCGAGGCCATACCGTAGGCCTGGCCAAGCATGACGTAGTCCGGACTGGAGATCGGGGTCTCCGAGTAGTTCCGGTCGTGGAACAACTGCTGCCACTGCCGCACCATGCCCAGGTAGCCATTGTTGATGATCGCGATCTTGACGTTCAGGTTGTGCTGGACAATGGTGGCGAACTCGAACAGCGTCATCTGGACGCCACCGTCGCCAACGATCGCCCAGACTTCCTCATCGGGTTTGCCGAAGGCCGCACCCATCGCGGACGGCACACCGTAACCCATCGTTCCCAGGCCACCGGAAGACAGCCACTGATTCGGGATATCGCACTTGTAGAACTGGGCTGCCCACATCTGATGCTGACCAACATCTGTCGTGACAATGGCCTTTCCTTCGGTCAACGTGTGCAAGCGTTCCAGCGCGTACTGCGGGGGCAGGTTTCCATCCATCGACGCCGGCGTCGACGGAAGCGGGTAGCGCCAGGAGTCGATCGCCTTCTGCCAGACACGGTGCTCGACAGGTTCAACGCTGTCCCTCAACAGCTTGAGCGCTTCCTTTGCGTCACCAACAACGGGAACGGCGGTCTCCACGTTCTTTCCGACCTCAGCCGGGTCGATATCCACATGGATGATTTTCGCGTTCGGCGCGAATTCGCTAATCCGGCCGGTAACCCGGTCGTCGAACCTCATCCCGATGCCGATCAGAACATCTGCATCGTTGATTGCGTGGTTCGCGTGCGAGAACCCGTGCATGCCCACCATGCCGAGGCAGTTGGGATGAGATGACGGAAATCCACCGATGCCAAGCAACGTCAGCCCGACCGGGACATCCGCGTGCTCTGAAAAAGCGACAAGTTCGTCGGTCGCGCCGGAGATCAGAATGCCGTGGCCGGCGAGAATGAGGGGGCGTTCCGCTTCATTGATCAGCTCCGCGGCACGCTTGATCTGTCGCCGGTGCGGGACGATCGTTGGCCGGTATCCTGGCAGGTTGATAGGTCCGCGAGGGGCAAGCGTCCCTTCCGCCAGTTGCACATCTTTCGGCACATCGACCAGTACCGGCCCCGGCCGTCCAGAGGTCGCCAGATAGAACGCCTTCTGGATCGTCGGGCCGATATCTTCAACGCGACGGATGACGAAGTTGTGTTTGGTAATCGGGATCGTTATTCCCGTGATGTCGGTTTCCTGAAACGCATCACTCCCGATCACCGCCTGCGGAACCTGACCCGTCACGGCAACCATCGGGACGGAGTCCATCATCGCCGTCGCGATGCCGGTGACAAGGTTCGTCGCCCCGGGTCCGGAGGTCGCGATGCACACGCCGGCCTTCCCGGTCGCGCGAGCGTAGCCATCCGCCGCGTGAGCAGCTCCCTGCTCGTGGCGGACGAGCACGTGAGTGATACCGAACTCGGGCAGCACATCGTAGAGCGGGATCACCGCACCGCCGGGATACCCGAAAACCAGGTCGACCCCTTCCCGCTCAAGCGCCTGACAGAGTAGCCTTGCCCCGTTCTGTGGAACGTCCGCGGCCGCAGCCTGTGCTGGTGCCGCCTCCGTACTCGCTCCTGAGCCTGTCGAAACCATCGATTCGCCCCTCTCTACCGGCCACGTTCGGCCACTTCACTCGCGTCACATAATAAAGCGAGCCTCCGGTCGCTTCCGGAGGCTCGCGAGCTTGGTATCTTCTTCGTGATCCCTAGCTTCTCGCAAAACCTCCGTCGGCTACACGGCCGCTAATAATGAGGCCTACTACGACGAGTACGAGAACACCAAGGAAAACCGAGACGCGCTCAATCACGACATGCGCATCCGCCAGGAACTGCGACTTCCCGACGTTCAGTGCAATGGAAGTGTCTGCCGCGATTGCCACGAACTCAATAACCTGTCTTGATCGTCCGGATATGCATCTCGACTCAGGGCATAGTAGCAGTTTGTGAAATCCCTGTCAACCTGATGTGCTCGCCACGCGACTTCACAAGGCCACTTCGTGCGGTATTGACAGTCAGCGCACGGGGTTTTCAGGCCCCTTACCGCGAAAGGCATCTACGAACGCGTCGATCAGCTCTTCGTCAAACTCTTCAAGCTCCATCTTGACGTTCCACGCGGTCAGCGTGAGTTCGTACTCCATCTCCGGCCGCGGAACAGCAAGAACGGCGTCCCACTGACCGTCATACTCGCTGGTGAGTTCGCTGATTTTTCTGGCCGACTCGTCCGACAGCGACGGGTGATAATAGACGATCACGTGACCGTGCTCGAGATTGTGGACCAGCATTTCGTCCGGCACGACCTCGCGATACAGATCTGGCGGAGCAACGCTTGGATAATGCGGGCCTGAGGTAGGCGGATCGGAGTCGTAATCGACTTCCGTACCCTGGGCTACGTGGTCTCGCCCTTCATCAGGCATCTCCTGCACAACGTCTTCGAGCACCGCGGGCATCTCGTCGTCTCCACTCATCCAGCCCCACAGCAGCGGCGCGGCAATGATGAGCGCAAGCACTCCACCCACGGCCCAGAGCGTACGTCCGTTGAGCCAGCTCTGCTCTTCCTTCTTACTTCGGCTCCGTTGCCTGCTCGTGCTCATCCGTGTCGATCCCCCTCATTGTGTCAACGACGCCTGTGGTATCCATCAGTTGGAACGGGCAGACATCGACACCTATTCCTGCCCATGAACAGATTTCGTCCTCGTTATGGTTACCAAGCGTACATCAGACGTGACCGCGTGGGGAGAGCATTTTCCCTTTCCACAGCCGGGAACCTGCCGGTGTCAGCGTGTCGCGATATGTGACGCGCCGCGTTGCCGGCATTCCCGACGATATGGTATCGTTTCATGAGTTCGCGAGAAATCGTGAGCTCCAGAAACATGCGCCCGTAGCTCAGTGGATAGAGCGTTTGGTTGCGGACCAAAAGGTCGCAGGTTCGAGTCCTGCCGGGCGTACGAGGTGAATGCAGGGCGGTCTGCCGCCTTGCATTTCTGTATTCAGACTGCCAGAATGTCTCGCGGAGAGGTGTCCGAGTGGTTTAAGGTGCCGCTCTCGAAAAGCGGTAGGGTTAATAGCCCTCGTGGGTTCGAATCCCACCCTCTCCGCCAGAACAGCCAGATACACGGAAGGGTCGCATAGTCTGGCCTAGTGCGCGCGATTGGAAATCGCGTAGGGTTAATAGCCCTCGAGGGTTCGAATCCCTCCCCTTCCGCCATCATCCCAAACAGGACTGGTCAAACCCCGGAAGCCGTGCACGGTTTCCGGGGTGATTCTATTCAGCAACCTAGTTGAAAATATCAAGCGGGAGCAGAGCGGAGACGATGAAGTTGGGCACGTCCACGACCTGACTCACCCGGAGATCAACCGCGACGCTGCAGAGCGCATACGCCTGCTGCCTCGTATAACCCCTGGACTCGAGATGCTCGATCATAGCGAGAAGCGCGTTCCGCGCGGCGAGTGAGAGATCGCCGTCCGCGTTTCGGCCGTCACTGTGTATTGGCATTCCCGTGGTCGCGTAGAAGCGCCGGGGGACGGCGATCTCCGTGCCGGCGAAGTAGTCGGAATGGGAAAACTGCGGGAAACGGATGTTCCGGCGCTCCGCCTCACCTTTGTGTACTTTGAAACTGAGGTGCAGAACCGAGCGTATCTCGATCGCGGTTCCGCAGGCCTCACAGTCACCCTGTGCGTAATGCACATCCCCCGCGGAGACCAGCGCGCCCGGCGCGTGAACCGGAAGGAACAGGCTCGAACCTGGTGTCAGTTGCTTGATGTCGATGTTGCCGCCGGTTTCGCGTGGCGGAATGGTTCGCAGAGCTTCGGGCGCGATGGCCCCACCCGGAATTGCTCCAGTTGCGTCCGGTGGCAGGCATGTGCCGCCTTCGTCAATCAAATTCTGTTCCCGCTCGGTCGTCAGCTTTCGTAGCGACTCGGACGGCGCGATCCCGAGAATTCCCGGGAACGGGCTGCACGGAATCCGGACGCCGGGGATCTGTGGAGATTCCGCGTAGTAATGGTCAACCAGCTGCCAGTGAACGAGATATGGCTCAGTGAAAATATCCTGCAGAAAGCCAAATCCGGGTACCTCGGCCGTGAATCCCCAGTTCTCCCAGGGATCAGCTTCAATATCGAGAAGCTTGATTTCCAGGAGATCGCCGGGTTCAGCGCCTTTGACGTAGACCGGGCCGGTCAGCGGGTGAACCCGGCCCAGGTCAATGCCGCCCACGTCCGCGTGTTCCGATCCCGGCCCAAGCTGTCCATCGAGAGCATCCAGTGTCTCGAAGCTGACCGCATCACCCTGTTCCACCTCCGCGATCGGGTCGATACCCTCGTGCCAGCGGTTATGGCCGACGTCCGTCTGGTCGGACAGCGGTTTGTACGCGTCTACGGCGATGTGATGTTTTTCCGCCACGGCGATCTCCTCTCGCACGCCCGAAGGTCACGGTGCGTCGATTGTTCAAACTGCGTAGCGGTACATTATCACATTGTTGTGCCGTTCATGCCGGTCGCATGCGAAGGATGCTCGTCTCGGAAGAAGAGCTCAGCGGGTCAACCGGTTCGCGCGGCTGCGGGATCGCCAGTACCAGACGGCAACGAACGCGATAAGTACCCCGACCGCGCCACCGATCAATCCCGCCCAGTAGACCTCTCCACGGTCGATCCAGCTAACGCCCGCATAGACGCCAGCGAACGTTATGATGATGATCAGGATGTACCTCAGGCTCATAGGCGACGCTCACAGAATCCGGTTCGCTCGAATCGTTCTCACAACCTCGCAGGATACCAGTCAATTCAGCGTTCCGCTGCCGGACAGGACGCGGCGGAGCAGCGTCGTCGTCGCTCCGGAGATGATTGCGATTCCGATCCATGTGCTCGTCACCGAACCAGTTAGCAGGTAGTCCGCGGACAGGAATGAAAGTATGAACAGGACAAAAAAGATCATTCGGTTCGGCTCCACGTTAATAGCGACGTAATTCAACGGTCTGACGTCCAGACCCGGGCACCAGAACGCAATGCTCATACCATTGCCGGGAGGGAACCAATGATGACGATTTGTTCAGCTGTTCAAGCCTCAGGAAATAAATTCCAGGGCGTCAGTGATCACGTCGAAATCGAGGACCCGAGCAGGCCAGCGTGTTCCGCGACCAGCCAGAGCGCCATCCACACGGTGATCACGGAGATAGCGGTCATCGAGTAGCGCATCGCTCGCGTGCTGCTATGCCCGCGCAACCAGACGACACCGGCGCCGGACACGAGGACGGAAGATACGCCAGCCACAATCACCGGCCGGATATCGGCGAGAGTGAACGCGGGTCGCAGCCCGTCTCCCAGCAGAAACTGAGACGCGACAAGCCCGGTGGCGATGGTACTCAGAAGGATCTGCCAGCCGGCCGCCGCGATACCCTCGGTGCGTTCGTTTGCCGCCCGGGCAGGCGGTATCCACCATTGAACAACACAGATCCCGAGCAGAAGCCAGAGGCCCCCGCTCAGAGTGAGAATCGCATAGTCTTCCCGGAGAATGAAGATCACAAGTGCCCCGGCCGGGATCAGCAGGCCGGCGACAAGCAGCCAGGCGATGATCAGTCCGATCGCCGAAAACGACCAGGCGCGCAATCTCTCTGCCCAGACCCGGGAATATCCGGATCCGGACCCCTCCGCGGGCGGCTTGTAGACAAAGATCCGTCGCTGGTCGTTGCTCACAACACTTGTCAGTAGGCGCGCGCGAACACGACTTCAGTTTCGGAATCGGTCCCGCACACGATACAGGGTCCGGATTGTTCTGGCTGGGTGAACGGAATACACCGGATCGTCGCCCGGGTTTCGGTCTTGACCTTGTCCTCGCATGCCTCGCTTCCACACCAGTAGGCGTAGGAGAACCCGGCATTGCCTGCCGCGCGTTGTCTGAGTTCTTCATAATCGGTCACCCGGACCGACTTCTCAGTGAGCATCCGCAGAGCAGCCTGGTACATGTTGTCCTGGATCTCATCGAGCAGGCCCGGGAGCAACGCCGGAAGCTCCGTCATCGGCACAGCCGATTTCTCACCGGTATCTCGCCGCACCACCATAACCTGCTCGGATGCGATATCCCGCGGGCCAAGTTCGATCCGCACCGGTACGCCTTTGAGCTCCCACTCGTTGAACTTCCAGCCCGGGGTCTTGTCGTCGCGGAGATCCGCTTTGACGCGAAGGTTCGATGGCAGACTGTCTCTGACCTGCTGCACTGCGGACTCGACCTCCTCGCGCTCTTTGTTCTTGCGCCAGATCGGCACGATGACGGCCTGGGTCGGGGCAACTCTCGGCGGCATTTTCAATCCGCGCTCGTCACCGTGGACCATAATGACCGCGCCAACGATGCGGGTGCTGAGGCCCCAGCTCGTGTTGTAGGCGAAGTGGCGTTTGCCCTGATCGTCCAGAAAATTGATCTCGAAGACCCGTCCGAAGTGATCGCCGAGATTATGGGATGTCCCGGACTGCAGCGCCCAGTGCTTCCCGCCCATCATCGCCTCGATGGTGTAGGTGCGCAGCGCTCCGGCGAACTTCTCGGAGTCGCTCTTGAGCCCTGGTATCACCGGGATGGCCAGCTCGGTCTCGCAGAGGTCGCGATAGACATCGAGCATCATGAGCGTGCGTTCTTCGGCTTCTTCGAGCGAAGCGTGAGCGGTATGACCTTCCTGCCAGAGAAACTCGACTGTACGCAGAAAAGCTCGCGGCCGTTCCTCCCAGCGGACGACATTCGACCACTGATTGATCAGAATCGGCAGATCACGGTACGACTGCACCCACCGGGCATAGATCGGACAGATGATTGCCTCAGACGTCGGACGAACCGCCCACGGTTCCTCCAGCTTGCGATGCCCGCCGTGCGTAACCCAGGCAACTTCCGGCGCGAATCCTTCGACGTGTTCCGCCTCGCGTTCAAGCATCCCCTTCGGAATGAACAGGGGGAAGTAGGCGTTTTCGACGCCCGTCGCCTTGATCCGGTCATCTAGCTGGCGCTGAATATTCTCCCACAGAGCGAACCCGTAAGGGCGAATGATCTTGGTCCCGCGGACGGGCGAGTCATCGGCCATCTCGGCCTTTCGGACAACCTCGACATACCAGCGATCGAAATCGTCCTCGACATCCGCCAGCTCTTCAACGTATCCGCGATCCGTAACCATCCGTTCCACCTCCGTCTGTTGATCGGGGCCGACGTATCGTGTCGGACGCAGCACAACGAAGTCTGTTCGTTCTAACACTCCGCCGCGTGCGACCACATATGTAGAATGTTCGCAAAAGGCCCGCTGGGTTCGCACCGGCGTGCGGCGCTCGGTGTGCTGCGGATTATATCAGCACGATTCGCGGTCAATTATGGGCGAGCGATCACGATGACCGGGAAGCCGGCAACCGAAGGGGCGGGGTATGACAGACATTCGACGGATTGGTCTCCTCACTGGCGGCGGGGACGCACCGGGGCTCAACGCGGTCATCCGGGCGGTAACCAAGTCCGCGATCCTCCAGTACGGCTGGGCAGTGACCGGCTTCCGCAACGGCTTCGAAGGGTGCATTACCGGCGAAGCGGAGGAACTCGGCCTCCATTCAGTGCAGGGCATCCTGCCGAGAGGCGGGACTATCCTCGGCGCCAGCAATCGCTGCAATCCGTTTTCCTACCGGAACATCGCTGCCGGCGACACCGCGCCCAGAGACCACTCTGATGACGTCGTTCGGCGCTTCTCGGACCTGGGTATCGACGCCGTTGTGGTCATCGGCGGTGATGGAACGATGTCGATTTCCCACGAACTCTCTCGCAAAGGGGTACAGGTGATCGGCATCCCCAAAACGATCGACAATGACGTACGCGGGACCAAAGTGACGTTCGGCTTTGATACTGCCGTTTCGACCGCCACGTGGGCGATCGACAAACTTCATACGACTGCTGAGAGCCATCACCGCGTGATGATCGTGGAGCTGATGGGGCGCACCGCCGGCTGGATCGCCCTGTACGCCGGGGTTGCCGGCGGAGCGGACATCGTCCTGATCCCCGAGCTCCCGTTCCACCTTGATGCGGTGCGCGACAAAATCCAACGGCGCGCGCGACACGGTTCCAACTTCACGATCATCGCGGTTGCCGAAGGAGCGCAGACGGCCAGTGGACAAGCGATCTACCAGCAAATCGGCGAGAAATGGTACGAAAAGCGCTACGGTGGCATTGCCGCCTGGCTGGAGCACGAACTGAGTGAGCGCCTTGATCAGGAAGTTCGCTCCGTCGTACTCGGACATCTTCAGCGCGGTGGCGAACCCACCGCGCGGGATCGCGCTCTCGGTACGATGATGGGCTCCTTCGCGGTCGATCTCCTGGGGAGCGGGGAAACTGACCGGATGGTCGCGATCAGTCGTGATCCCATGGGTCAATCAAGCACCGACATGACCTCCGTTCCGATGGTGGTGGCAACCCGGGGACCGCGGCACGTTCCATTGAGCCATCCACTGATCCGGAGCGCTCGCATGATGGACATCTGCATCGGCGATTCGCCCGTGGATGTGAGTAATCAGAAGCTATGAACGCATTACCTGTCGGAAAGTACCCGAACCATTTGCTCAAGTCGCTACTGAACAGCATCGAGACGGACCAGGACGTTATCGTCGGTCCCGGCATCGGACGAGACGCTGCTGCGGTCCGCCTTGGAGACCAGGTCCTGGTGCTCAAGACCGACCCGATCACGTTCGCGGCGGACGACATCGGCTGGTACCTGGTGAATGTAAACGCCAACGACATTGCCTGTATGGGCGCCGATCCACGCTGGCTGCTGGTCACCGCCCTGCTACCGGAGAACGAAACGACTCCCGATCTCGTTGAATCGATCTTCGCGGACCTGAACCGTGGCTGCCAGGCAGTTGGTTGCTCGCTCGTCGGCGGACACACGGAGATCACCGAAGGGCTGGAGCGGCCCATTCTAGTGGGGCAGATGATTGGAGTCGGCAGCGAAGCGAGCCTGATCAACCCGCGTACGGCAATCCCGGGCGACGCGGTTCTGCTCGTCGGCGGCATCGCGGTAGAAGGCACGTCGATACTCGCGACTGACGCCGTCGATCAGCTTCAGGATTCGATTCCAGCGGAGACGCTCGGTCGCGCCGCGCGATTCCGATTCGACCCTGGAATCAGCGTTGTTGGATACGCCCGAACCATCCGCGAATCGCTTGGCCCGTCAGTCCGGGCGATGCATGACCCGACCGAGGGAGGTCTGGCTACCGGGTTGGATGAAATCGCCCAGGCAACTGGTCTCGGGCTGGAGATCTCGTCCGATCCCGTGCACATCTTCCCGGAGACCCGCGCGATCTGTGCTCAACTGGGGCTCGACCCCTGGGGACTGATCGCTTCCGGAGCGTTGCTGGTTGTCGTTCCTGAAGAACGAGTATCGAACGTGATCCAGGCGTACGCGGCGGTCGAAACGCCTGTCGTGAGAATCGGGACCCTTACGAACGACCCTGACCAGCGATCACTTGTCGACGG
>SKKR01000481.1 GCA_007123655.1 Thermomicrobiaceae bacterium | reverse complement strand
TTCCCCGGCCAGACGGTGGGCGAAGATGAGCGCCAGCGGCTGGCGAGGACTCTGCGCCACTTCCAGCGCCTCGTCTGCCCGTTGAACCGCGCTATCGAGATCCCCAGTCAGGAAGTGATACCTGGACCAGAGCAGCAAACTCTCCGCTCGGGTGAGGATGGCTCCGCTCCACGCCAACCAGGAGTCATTGGCGTCCAGCCACTCGCGTGCTTCCTCAAGGTCACCCTGGTCAAGTGCGAGTCCGATAGCAAGTTGCTGGGCCTCGAGGGCGGGTCGGAGTTCCAGATCACAAGGCCTGGTCGCCGGACCTAAGGGCAGAACCTCGTTCACCTGTTGCCACGCGGAGGCGAAGGCGCCCCGTGCCCGGTAAATCTGTCCCATCGCGATACGCGTGTAGTACCGGTGCTCCCGAAACACGCTACCCAGGGTGACATTCGCCTGGTCCAATGCCTCATCCCAGCGTCCTTCGACCCACAGCATTTTGAAGTTTGTGACGTGGGACGGGGAACCGATCAGCAGTGCATCATAGTGATCCTGCGCAAGTTCGATCAATTCCCGTTCGAGCTCGCGACGCCAGGCGAGATCTTCCGTCTCGTATGGTAACGCTACGCGCTCAAGTGTCGCGTACACGATTCTCACCAGCATTGGATGGCTCAGTCGCATCCCGGTCTGCCGGGTGCGTTCGAACGCGACGCGAGCAGCGTCCAGATTCCCGAGGAACGAATATGCCGTGGCCAGTCCGACGACGGTGTCGAGCAAGGCGGACATAACGTGGTTGTCCTTCGCACGAACTGCTTCAAGCTCGGCGAGATACGACTCTCCGATGGACACTGCCTCATCAAGGCGGCCCGCGATCGCGAGCGCTTGAACGAGCATTCCTCGGCGAGGGTTGAAGTGAGCTAGCCCGGATGGCGATTCGTCTCTAGCGGTATCGACCTCCGGACCCGCGGGTAACGCATCGGCAACCCACTCACGGATTTGATCGTCCAGGATTTGCTCTCGGGGAAGCACGTCCAGGGCTCTGTTTCCTTCGACAACAGCGGATATAGCTGATTGAAGATTCCCTATGGTTCCGTGTAGAAATCCACGGTCAACGAGCGCATACGCTGCCAGCACCGGGTCACCCGCGCGACCGGCGAGCTGTTCCACCTGTTCCAGAACATCGATCGAATGCTGCGGATCCGGAAACCGCTTCAGTCGTGCCGCCCGATACATCAACCAGGCGCGCTCGCTGATTCGTGAATCGTCAGTGTGGAGCAACTCGCTGGCACGGTCGAACCGCTCCGCGGCTGTGAGGAGTGCGTTCGAACGTTGCGCGCGCTGACCGGCACGCACGAGCCACTCCAGCGCCCGGCTGTCACCGGCCTGGTCAAAATGATCGGCGATCGTGTCCGGATTGGTTCCGGACGACGCGCTGAACAACTCGGCGGCCTGAACATGGATCGACCGGCGTCGCGGCAGGGGGGTCTGCTCGTGAAGCGACGCGCGCACGAGTGCATGTGAAAAACGCACGGTCGAGCCCTTCGACGGGCTTGTCATCAGATTGCTCTCGACAGCCATTTCAACCGTGGAGTTCAGCACCTCGTTAGACGCTCCGCTCAGTTGCTGCCAGAGATCGAGTTGCACGTCATGACCGATAGCAGCCGCGATCTCGAGCATGCCTCGCTGCTGATCATCAAGCCGGTCCAGACGGCGTTCAATGACCTGCCGGACGAGTGCGGGAACCGGAACATCTCGCAGGTCGCCGAGCGTCCACGAGCCACGGCCCGGAAGCAAGATCTCCTCTTCTTCGAGTGTCCGGAGGAGTTCATGAATGTATAGCGGGTTGCCGTCAGCATGTTTGGTCAGGAACCCGACAATCCGTGCCTCATCGGTCGGTTTCAGGCTCAACTGCCGGGAGACGATCTGGTGGACATCTTCGTTCGTAAGTGGCTGCAAATTGAGACGCTCGGCGCTTGCTTCTCGAACCAGTAACGGCAGCATTCGATTCAGGTGATCCCGGGGATGGAGTTCATCGCTCCGATAGGTAACGAGAAGAAGGACTCGATTGCCGTAGAACTGACGAGCGAGGTAACGGAGTAGATCGAGACTGGCGGGATCACTCCAGTGCATGTCCTCGAGTATCAGTACCAGAGGCCGTGTTTGGGCGATGGCGCGAAAAAAGTCGCGGACCTCCGCGAACAGATCTCGCTGATCCAGACGGGTTTGCTCTCCGGGCACACCTGTTAGTGGTCCTGGTGGCTCCGGAAAAGATTCGTCGAGGGGGATCGACTGCACAAGCTCCGTCCAGGGTCCATACGCCGGGGTCGAGGTCAGGTCGTAGCAACCACCACTCAAAACGACCGCCCCGTGACGAGTCGCTTCCGCTGCGGCCGCCCTGGCAAGCGCCGTTTTGCCGATCCCTATTTCCCCACCGATAAGGACAACCGAGCCAGCGCCCTTCCACAACGAGCTCAACCGCTCGCTCAGCGAAGCGAATTCCCGGTCACGGCCTGCCAGCCTGTTAGCCGATGATACCGGCTGGAACTCTTGATTGGGCACAGACATGGTCGTCGCGTTCTCAATCAATACACCAGAAGAAAGCGTTGTCGTTTGTGAGTTGAGCGCAAGATTAGCACTGGATCGTGTAACTCTGCCATGGTCGGGGAGGAACTCAACCGGCCGGTGAAGGTGACGTCGTGCATAGCCGACCGGGAAAATGCCGGAAACCGCGGTGGTCAATCCGCGGTTTCCGGACTTAGAGGGGAAGTTGTCTTGAATTGGCTGGCTCCAGGCGGTCGGACCGTGATCCGCGCTAATTGAGCCCCTCGCCCGGTCCATTGATCCTGGCTGGACGATCCGATGTCTCACTGCTGTGCGCCGTACCTTCGAGAGTCGACATAAACCCTTCACCGGGTCCGACGACTATCCCGAAGTGCGTCACGACCAGGGGATTTGACGGCGCTCGGTCGAAATCAAGACCCGATGGGTCAGTGATGAGTCCCTCACCGAGCGGCGGGTTCACGCCGGCTGTCACCACTGCCGCGGCCGGAGAGAGATCCTCCGCTTCGCTCTGCAACTGGCCTGCGTCAACTTCTGTCTCTGCAAGCAGCGCCGGTGCGAACGACAGGGAGATTATGATCGCCGCGATTCCGAGTACGAGAATCATTGCGACTTGAATCGAGAATCGACTGAGCAATCTGGCCGATCGTGGTGCTGCGTACATTTGAGCCTTCCTCTCTTCTGGTGCTCGATCGCGACCTTCGACGATCGTGCCCATAGCATGACCGCCGGGCGGCACCAGAACATCGCTTGGGTCAGGGATTTTGCGCGTGCCGGGTGAACACGGGGATATAGGTGGGTTCACCTATTATCTGGGAGTAGCTTGAGAGAGAAGCGTCACGAGACCAGTCCGAGCCGAACTGCCTGTGCCGCGGCGGCGGCTCGAGAGTCGAGGTTCAACTTTGCCAGGATGTGCGAGACGTGCCGCATGACGGTATGGTGGCTGATGAAGAGTTCCTCGGCGATTTCGCGGTCGGACATACCCCGTGCAATCAGGCGGAGAACCTCGACCTCACGGCGGGTGAGACCCGCTGGGTGTTTCGCACGAGGTCGGCAGCCGGCGAGTCGCCGCTGGAGCCGCTCGGCGCGTTCCAGGGTCGGCCGGGCACCGAGCGGTTCGCAGATCGACACCACCTCATCCACCAGAGACCGTGCTTCAGCGACATCTCCGGTTGCGGTTCGTAACTCGGCCATCGACAGTAGCGACTGCGCCCGTTCGAACGGAGCGGCGCAAGCCTCGGCGAGTTCCAGTGATGCTTGCAGATGCTCTTCGGCCTCGGCGAATCGACGTTGCCCGGCATCCAGTTCACCGAGGAACCTCTCTGTCGTGATGA
>SKKR01000065.1 GCA_007123655.1 Thermomicrobiaceae bacterium | reverse complement strand
GAGATCGGCATGGTGGGGACGACACACCGGACTGGCTGGGGTTCCGCGCAGACGCACGGGTCGGCATGGGATCATCCGGTGGAAGACAGCAACGCCACCACCTCTGCCGATCTCGGTCTGTTGCTCGATCTCATCGTGCGGGGCATGGACGACGCCGAAGCAGCCGCCAAGCTTGGCTGCACGCCGGAACTCTGTCGGCTGGGGATGGACATTCTGAGCTGGCAGAAGCTGCGCCAGCGGCTGCCGTACCTGCTCCCGCCAGACGCGATAGTCGCACACAAGACGGGTACCGGGGTCCGGAATCAGAACGACGCCGGGGTCATCTTTCATAACGGCGAGCCCCGGTTCATTCTGGCAGTCCTGACCGACTGGGTTCCGAAAACGTTGCCGGACGGCCAGGCCGGGCCCGGGGTTGCGTCGCTGCACGTCGCCCGGCTGTGCCGGACGGCCTGGGATGCGCTGTGTGTCTGAACCCGGACATACCTGGAGACGTTCACCTGTTCTCTTTCGGAATCACGGGATGACGAACGCGATGTGTCTGGGGCGAATAAGCGATCAGTAGGTGCAACGGGCACTGTGATCAATCGCCGCGGTCGACATTCGCAGAAAGTGAGTGGTGTCAGTTCGCGCACTGCGGCGCAACTCCTGTAGACTGCTGATCAGGTTGTTATGCCTTCAACGGCGAGTTGCGGTGTTTCCTTCTTCCGTCCGAACAAGTTCTTGTGCACATTCCAGTCACTGTGCTAGGATCGACCGTGCTCGACTAATCTGCAACGATGAACAGTGTTCAACCGGTCGAACGAGAGGCGCGGGCCGGAGAATGGAGTGCTCACGAATCGACGGTGGTCGACTTCGCAGTCTGCTGGTCGCCACGAGTGTATTGCTGTCGCTGACAGTTGTGTTCGTGGTTTCGCTGACCGGAGCTCAGGCTGAGACTGATCTCGTGGAGTTGACGCAGGATCTGCGAAGCTCCGTCGGATCAATTCAAACGATTCACGTGCGTGAGGAACCTGCGGGTGTTGCGGACGGAACGGACTGGGAAAACGCGCTCGGAGATCTGCAAACGGCGCTTGACCTGGCAGCGCTTTCAGTTGACGAACCCGACATCGAACTCGTTGAGATTTGGGTCGCCGCGGGTACGTACTACCCGCATGACTCCGACCGCGGGGTCTCGTTCGAACTCCTCGATAATGTCGCGATCTACGGGGGGTTCCCGGAAAACGGCGGCCAGTGGGGAGAACGCAACTGGCAAGCGAATCCGACGATCCTGAGCGGAAACATCGGCGAGGAGAATAGCTTCTCGGTGGTGACGGGCGATGCTGTCAACGATCAGGCGCGGTTGGATGGGTTCACAGTCCGAGATGGCGGAGCTGGCGGATCTCCGGGCAACTTCGGTGGTGGGATTCATCTCACGGGCGGAAGCGAGTTGACACTTGCGAACCTCCTTGTGACGTCAAACCACGCGAACTTCGGCGGCGGCGTCGCGCTGCGGGGAACTACGGAGACCCGCACCAATCCGACATTGATCAACATCGAGGTATCTGGCAATCAAGCGGCGAACGGCGGCGCCTTCTACGGTGAATCCAGCAATCCCGCATTCGTCAACCTTGCGGTAACCGGAAACCGGGCATCCGACTCTGCGGGAGGGTTCTGGTTTCAGGACAGTAACCCGGACTTCACGAACGTCACCGTTGCCGGCAATTATGCGGACGGCAGCGGCGGAGGCCTGGTGCTGTTTCACAACGTCAATGTCACGCTAAGCAACAGCATCATCTTCGGCAACGCGGCAAATGCCGGTAACGACGAAATAGAAGCGTCAGGTGGGAATCTCGACGTTGACTACTCAATGCTTCCCGGAGGGTGCCCGGACAACAGCAACTGGAACTGCACCGATATGGTCGAGGGAGAGCTGACCTTCCGCGAAGAGATTCGCGCCGCTGACGCTCCGACCAGCGCAGGCGACTTTCGCCTGCTTGGGCTGTCGCCCGCGATCAACGCCGGCGACCCGGACACTGACCCCGCGCTTTTCGCCGAGGACGGGGAGGGGAATCCTGTCGATCTGGACGGCAATCCGCGCTTCTTCGATGGAGGCACGAGCGATCTCGGTGCCTATGAGTTTCAGTCGGAACCGTCTCCACCAGAGGATCGGATCTATGTACGGGAAGCGCCGGCGGGAATTGCGGATGCCTCGGACTGGGAAAACGCCATCGGTGAGCTCCGGCAGGCCCTGACATATGCGGGGCACCTGCAGGAAGATAGCGCTGCTGGCGACATTGAGATCTGGGTCGCCGAGGGAACGTACACGCCTGGATTCAGCCGTTCCGAAAGCTTCGAGCTGCTCGACAACGTTCAAATCTACGGTGGGTTCAGTGGCGTCGAGTCCCAGCTCAGCGAGCGTGACTGGCGCACCAACGAGACGATTCTCAGCGGCAATATCGACGCCGACGATGAATCGAACGACGGAAACAGCTTCCACGTCGTCCGCGGTCACGAAGTTGGTGCGAGTGCACGGCTGGATGGATTCACGGTCAGACATGGTAATGCGAACGGTGGTTCGGAGGAGCGACGACGCGGTGCCGGCATAGACATTACAAACTCAGACTCTCTGGTTTTGACGAATCTCAAGATTATCGACAATTCCGCCAGCAACCGTGGTGGTGGTGTTTCCATTGAAGCGAGCAATCCCTCGTTGTCGAATCTGCTGATTCGTGGCAACGACGCGGGATTGATGGGTGGAGCGCTCCGAATTGTGGACAGCCAGGATGTCGACCTGACCAACGTCCTCGCAACTGGAAACCAGGCACTAACTGGCGGCGCTGTCTTCGTTGACGAAAGCTCGCTATCGGCAGCCAACGTGACGGTTGCGGACAACTTCTCCATAGACCCCGGCGGATTCAGGCTGGTCAATAATAGTGCTCTGACCATGCAAAACAGCATCGTCTGGAACAATATCGGGGATGCAGACGCCGCGGCATTTTCCCTGGAGAACTCTACCGTTGCAGTGAGCTACTCGATGGTCGACGCCGACGGCTGCGATATGACCGGCGTAACGTGCGAGTACCCTGTCGACGGGCCGCCTCTCTTCGTCGACCCGGTACAGATCGAAGCCGTGGACGATACCCCGACATTTGACGGCAACTATCGGCTCACCGAAACGTCCCCAGCGATCGACGCCGGGGACGACGATGCCGTGCCGGCCGGGATCACCACGGACCTCGACGGCAACCCCCGCATTGTCGGGGACGCCGTCGATCTCGGCGCATACGAAGCACAGTTCAGCGAGCTCGAACTCCAGCTGATGGCGGACCCGAACCCAGCGCCGGTGGATTCCACGGTCACGGTGAGCGTGGCAGTGGAGGGGACCGATCTGTCGCCCAGTTACCTGGACGGACTGGAGGTCATGCTTAGCGGCCACAACGGAGATGAGCCTCTGACGCTGGATTCGGGCGGGGAAGCCAGCACCTCGTTCGAAGCCGAAACGGCGGGCACTATTGATCTGGTCGCGACGCTCGGCGCGCTGAGCGATGAAGTCACGGTAGTCATTGCCGCACCGCCCACCCTCGATCTCCCGGACGACATGATCGTCCCGGAGGATGACGCAGGCGAGGTGACTTGGACCGCGACGGCGACGGACTGGGAAGACGAGAGCCTGGACGTCGAGTGCACGCCAGAATCCGGGAGTAGCTTCGACGCAGGCGAGCACGAGATCTCCTGTAGCGCTACCGACAGTCTCGAACAGACCGCCACCGGCACGTTCGGAGTTACCGTTGCGACACCGCCCACCCTCAATCTCCCGGACGACATGACCATGCCGGAGGATGAGGCGGACGAAGTGACCTGGGAAGCGACGGCGACGGACTGGGAAGACGAGAGCCTGGACGTCGAGTGCACGCCAG
>SKKR01000088.1 GCA_007123655.1 Thermomicrobiaceae bacterium | reverse complement strand
CTGAGTCGCTGGCTGCCGCTCGTGAAATGGCTCCTGGCGATTCCGCACTACATCGTTCTCTTCTTTCTGGGGATCGCCGCGTTCTTCGCGGTGATCATCGCCTGGTTTGCGATTCTGTTCACCGGGCGATACCCGAGAGGTCTGTTCGATTTCGTCGTGGGAGTCGGCCGGTGGTGGTTGCGCGTGGACGCGTACGCGTTTCTGCTGGTAACTGACCGCTATCCGCCCTTCACGCTCAGGTAGACCATGGCCGTCTGGCGGGTTGCCACCGACATCATCGGGCCGGGCTACAGCTATCTGGATCAGACGATCGGTGAACTTTCGGCCATCGGGGCACCGACCCGAACGTTAACGTTGACGGTCACCGTTCGCCGTGCCGTTCGATCCCGTCGCCTCCGACCACATCGGAACATCCCATCTTGGCCGGGTCCCTGCAGTACCGGCAACGAGCCTCTTAAATGTCGGAGGCCATTGCATTTGCGGCGTCGTGCTAGACTGAATTGCAACTCTTCTATTGTGTACGGCGAGCGGGTGCAGCGGCATGGACTGGTGGTTGCCGTGGCAGATTCCGTCGAGTCACGGACCAGCTTCGAAGGTCTCATTGGCCGGGACCACGAGCAGCGGATTCTTTCCTCTGCGTACGATGCCGCGCGCTCAGGGCATGGACGTCTGATTCTGTTGGGCGGCGAAGCGGGGATCGGCAAAACCGCGATCGCCGAACGTTTCGTCGCAGAAGCCGAGTCCGCTGGCGCAACGGTACTGACTGGCGTCAGTTACGATGTTTCCTCCCCTCCGCCGTACGCCCCGTGGCGCGAAGCATTGTCGTCGTTCGAGGAGAATGATCCAGACGTTCCGAAATGGTTCAGCGAGGCGTACCTCTCCTCGCTTCCCGACCAGTCAGCCCTGTTTTACGACGTTCAGCAACGGCTGAAGAACGCTGCCAGAAAAGCCCCGATCGTCCTGTTCCTGGAGGATATTCACTGGGCCGACTACGAGAGTCTGGAGCTCCTCCGGTTCATCAGCAGATCTGTGCGGGCAACGTCAGTCATGGTGATTGCTACGTATCGGAACGACGAGGTTGTCGAGACTCATCCTCTTTACCACTTGTTGCCACACTTCGTTCGAGAAGCCAGAGCGGAGAGGATAGACCTGCGCCGTTTCTCCAGCCAGGCCATACGACAGCTCGTCCAGACTCGCTATCAACTCCCGGATGACGACAGTCATCGACTCATCAATGAACTTGAACGCCGGACGGATGGCAACCCGTTCTTCATCGTAGAGCTACTCCGATCGATGGAGATGACGGACGTGCTCTACGTCCGGGACGGAGGCTGGAAGCTCGCGCCGTTTTCCGAGATCGAAGTACCGTTCCTGATACGCCAGGTTCTCTTGCGACGTTTCAATCAGCTTGATCAGTCGACTCGAGAGTCACTTCAGATCGCGGCGGTCCTTGGTGACGAAATCCGTCCGGATCTCTGGTTGTCGATCTCTGGTCTGGACCGGGGCGCGATGTCTCGAGTGGTACAGCAAGCGATGGACGTCTTTCTGCTGGAGCAGCCATTACACAGCGCGCGGCTTCGCTTTCGTCACGCACTGGTTCGGGAAGTGCTTTATTCTAGCCTGCCCCTGCCGTGGCGGCAGATGCAGCACCGGCGTATCGCCCAGGCGTTGACGAGAATGCCGGATGCAGACCCGGCGACGATTGCCGGGCACTTCTGGCGCGCGGAAGACCCGCGAGCCGAGCGATGGTCGCTCGAGGCGGCAAGACAGGCCCGTAAGATCTATGCGCCGCACGCGATTGCCGAGCACTTGAGCCCGGTGATCTCCGCGCCGGTCTCTCTGAACGCAGACGAGTTGATGGAAGCGTTGCGCCTGAGGGGCTGGGCAAACGAGATATCCGGAGAGTTCGATGCGGCCAATCTAGATTACGTTGCGCAACTCCGGACCGCACTCGAGACGGAGAACTCACACGCGGAGTGGGATGCGCTGATTCGGCTGGCCGAGCTCTGGGCGAGTCGCGATTATGAGCGCGCGGGCGAATACGTGGAGCAGTCACTGAACCTTGCCGAGAAGATCAATGATCAATCGCTGACGGCCTACAGCCTCAACCGAATGGGGAACTGGTATCTGAACAACGATGATCCGGAGCGCGCCCGGACATACCATGAACGTGCGCTGGAAATGTTCCAGCTACTCGAAGATCGGTCGGGCATCGCGACAACGGAGGATCTTATCGCGATGACGCTGGCGATGGGCGGAAATCTGATTGACGCGCGTCGCCGCTTCGAACGAGCCAGAGACCTGTTCCAGGTAGTTGGGGACCAACAGGCAATGTCGTCGATCATGGCGAATCTCGTGCATTGCGGAGGCATTTACCAGACCGACACGATGGTCCCGGCACGGATGTCGCTCGATGAATGTATCGCGAGCGTTGAGGACGCGTTGAAAACGGCCGCCGAGATCGGTTATCGAACCGGAGAAGTTTACGGGCGGATGTGTCATTGCTCGAGCAATGGCTCACGCGGTAACTACCAGGTTGCCATTGACGCGGTAGAGCGCGGAATCGCCGGCGCCGAGGAAATCGATCACCGACAATGGTTATGTGCCGCATACCATTTGAAAGGCTCACTGTTCCTCGATCTGCTGGATCCTCAGACGGCGAGTGCTCATCTGGAACAAGCTCTTGCGATTGCGAGAGAGATAGGTTCGCGCGTCTGGATCCGGGCCAATGCCGGGCTACTTGCGCTGGCAGAGCTGTCGATGGGTCAAGCCGACACGGCAGCGACAGCGTTCGAGTCAGCCTGGAAAACGGACGTTTCGGCGCTGACGATGGCGGAACGGCACATCTGGCGTGCGGGTATTGAACTGGCATTCTTTCGGAACGACCCGGCTGGGGCGATTCAGTTGATTGATCAGATGCTCGATGCGACACCCTATGCAAGCAAAGATCGTCCGGCTCCTCGATTATCTCTCCTGCGCGGTCGGGCACTGATCGGGCTTGCGCGGTTTGACGAGTCGGTGTCCTGGCTAACCCCCGCTAAGCGGGTCGCCCGGGAGCAGGGAGCACGGCCACTGCTCTGGCGTATTCATCGGGAACTCGGCATTGCAGAGTCCGGACTTGGCAACCGGCTTCGTGCGTCTGAGGAGTTCGCTCTGGCGCATCAGTTGATCGATGAGATCGGGGCGACACTGGCTGATCCCGAAATTCAGACGCGTTTCCTCGGCGAGGCACATGCTCTGGTTCCGCAGGGCTGGGCTCCGACGTTACTGCAGTCTGCGAAGAAGTCTTCCGGCGGCCTTACCAGGCGCCAGCGCGAGGTTGCCGCACTCATTGCGGCAGGTAGCAGTAACCGGGAGATTTCGGACCAGCTCAGCATCAGTGAGCGCACCGTGGAGACCCATGTTACCGCGATCCTCTCAACCCTCGATTTGACTTCGCGAGCGCAGATCGCCGCCTGGTGCGTGGAGAACGGTCTGGCCGAGCGCGAGCCGACGTAGCATCTCGTATCTTCTGACCGAACCTGAATTACGAGGTCGTGGGGAACACTTACGGGGTTCCCACGATACCCCGCGTGCGTCTCCCCCTTAGTCTGAATACATCGGCAACAACTAATCGAAGAGCGAGAGCAGCGAGACCTGCCACGCTCGACACTACGCGAAGGAGGTTCGTTATGGCCTATCAGCTCGAGGGGCAGTTGCTGGAAGTGTGCAACTGCGAGGTCCTCTGTCCCTGCTGGATCGGCGAAATGCCGGATGGAGGCACCTGTGAAGGCGCTGTTGCCTATCACATTGACCGGGGTCAGGTGAACGGTATCGACGTGTCCGGTCACACATTTGCCCTGACCGGGCATATCCCCGGTAACGCACTGGACGGGAATTGGAAGGTCGCCCTGTTTGTTGACGATGTG